>NZ_JCBANA010000047.1:0-53963 GCF_059760725.1 Achromobacter sp. 1014246743 | reverse complement strand
TAACCCCCGAAAGGGTCGAGTCATACGTCGCTACTCAAAGGAAGTGAGGTATGTTCTTAAACTTGACGTCTAAGGTACTTCACTTCTAGTGAGCACTTGATTTCATTGTGCTTGTGACCGAAGTCACCCTGCACTCGCATCAAGCGCCCACACTTATCGGTTGTTTAATTGTTAAAGAGCGGCACTGCTAAATTCTGTACTGCGTTTACTTCTTGCTGCTATCTGCCGGTCAACTTCGGCTAACTTCGCTTTCGCGTCGTCGCTGTCGTTGCAGCAGAGAAACGAGATTATGAAGAAGTTTTTATCGTTTGTCAAGTCAGCTTCGCTTCGCTTTAAAACTTTCGTTTTTAACGCAAACTCGCTGCCCTGCTTTACGACCCCTTCAGGTCTCGCCCTAGCAGCTATCGAAACATCAGGGTTAACCCTAACTTTTCGGCAACTGCCAAGCCTGAAACTATAACACAACTTTTGCAGATTATGCAACCGGCTTTTGCCTAATTTGCATCCTATCTTGCAACCCCGCCATCCGGTGAATTCCTTCACTTTCCAGCAGCCCCGGGAAACCCCAGAGGTTGGCTACCGCTCAGTCGGCTAGCAACTTGATTCAGACTACCCTACCGGGTAAACCCTGATTCGCTGTCACCAGCCAAGCCCAAGCCTATAGCACAATTTTTGCAGATTGTGCAACTGGCTTCTGCCTGATTTGCACCATCTTTTGCAAAACCCGCTGACTGCTGGTTCGAGAACCGTTGCCGGTTCATCGCCTTGGAGCCCTGCGGCAGATCCGTTCGCTTTTGCGTCCCGATCCGTTGCACTTGCTTGGCTTCGCGGTTCACAAAACTGCTTGAACTGCGAAGGAGCGAGACTATAGCACAGAATTTTGCGTTGTCACACGCAGGACGCAAAAAGCTTGATGAATTCCGCTTCGGGCGCCGCAGCAACCGCCCCGTCAGCCCACCAAGCCAGTCCGCCACGATGGGCCTCGAGCCTCTTTCGCGCTGGCTTGCCCCACACTTCCCCGTCCGCCACGCCTGCCGGCCCTGGCCGGCGGACGGCCTGGTTACCGCACAGGGCAGTCATCTGCGCACAGGACGGCAATCTATATATAGAGGCGAACTTGCGCTCATTTCGCTATCTATATAGATAGCTGAACTTGGCTCTATATAGATAGAGTTGAACCATCGACTTGCCTGGCCCATGGGTACGTTTACTATTCGCCTTGGCGCCGTGCCCGCGCCCTACACCACCGGAGAAGATGCCCCCATGCCCCCAACCATCGCGTCGAGCGAAGATATCCTGATCAACATCACGCCCTTCGAGACGCGCGTCGCGCTGGTCGAGCAGGGGTCGGTGCAGGAGCTGCACGTGGAACGCAGCATCCAGCGCGGGCACGTGGGCAATATCTATCTGGGACGGGTGGTCCGGGTATTGCCGGGCATGCAGAGCGCCTTCATCGATATCGGCCTGGAACGGGCTGCGTTCATCCATATTGCGGATCTGCGCGAGAACCGGGGCGAACGCAGCCAGGGCCTGACCCCGACGCCCATCGAGAAGTTGCTGTTCGAGGGCCAGACCATCATGGTCCAGGTGGTCAAGGACCCGCTGGGCACCAAGGGGGCCCGGCTGTCGACGCAGATCAGCATGGCCGGCCGCATGCTGGTGTATCTGCCGCATGACCCGCACATCGGCATCTCGCAGAAAATCGATTCGGAATCCGAGCGCATCCAGCTGCGCGAGCGCCTGCAGGCACTGATGCCCGCCGAGGAAAAAGGCGGCTTCATCGTGCGCACCCAGGCCGAGGGCGCCACGGACGATGAACTGACCGCCGACCTGGAATACCTGCGCAAGTTGTGGGCGAGCGTGCAGGCTGCCGCTCGGACGCACCCGGCGCCGACGCTGCTGCACCAGGACCTGACGCTGGCGCAACGCGTGCTGCGCGATATGGTGGGGCCGTCGACCGGCTCGATCCTGGTGGATTCGCGCACCACCACCGCGGCCATGCTGGAGTGGGCCCGCATCTATACGCCATCAGTGGTGGACCGCATCCAGCATTACAGCGGCGAGCGCCCCCTGTTCGACACGGCCAATGTGGACGAAGAGATCGCTCGGGCGCTGTCGCGCCGGGTGGACCTGAAGTCGGGGGGCTACCTGATCATCGACCAGACCGAGGCGTTGACGACGGTGGATGTGAACACCGGCGGCTTCGTGGGCGGCCGCAATTTCGACGACACCATCTTCAAGACCAACCTGGAAGCGGCGCAGGCGATAGCCCGCCAGCTGCGGCTGCGCAATCTGGGCGGCATCGTGATCCTGGACTTCATCGACATGGAAGAGCAGGAGCACCGCGAAACCGTGCTGGCCGAATTGAAGAAGGCGCTGTCGCGCGACCGCACCCGCATGACGGTCAACGGCTTCACGCAGCTGGGCCTGGTGGAGATGACGCGCAAGCGCACCCGCGATTCGCTGGCGCATCAGTTGTGCGAGCCCTGCCCCATGTGCGAATCGCGTGGCAATGTGCGTACGCCGCGCACGGTCTGCTACGAGATCCTGCGTGAAATCCTGCGCGAGGCGCGGCAGTTCAATCCCAAGGAATTCCGCATCCTGGCATCGCAGGACGTGGTGGATCTGTTCCTGGAGGAAGAAAGCCAGCACCTGGCGATGCTGGGCGACTTCGTGGGCAAGCGGGTGTCGCTGGAAGTGGAGAGCACGTACACGCAAGAGAAATACGACATCATTCTGGTCTGACGCAGGGACGACGGCCGCCGCTCGCGGCCCGGTTTCGGGCCCGGTTTCGGGCCCGGAGCGAAACCTGAACCGAGGCCGCGAGCAAGCCCCGCGCAGCACACCGCCTTCGGGCGGTTTTCTTTTGGTTGCGGCTACCGGGAGCCGCATCCCGCGACGCTGCCGCCCGTGGATGGCGCACTATCAGTTAACACGCAAACTTTCACGTCAATGTGTGTGAAATTTGTATCCCTGCACTTCGATTGAAATGAAGTTTGAAACCCGTGGCGAGGCGAGCGTTGACCCGATAAGCTCGCGGGCGGCTGGGCTGGCTCGCCTTTTTTTTGGGCCACGCCCTTTCCTATGCTTTCGGAGAATCACCCCATGAAATCCCTATTCCGTCCGTTCGTTGCGCTGGCCCTCGCCTTGCCGCTGATGCTGGCCGCCTGCGGCAGCAAAGAACCCGAACAGCGCGCCGCGTTCATGCAGTTCCTGCAGACGCGTATCGTCGACAAGCCTGGCGTGCGCGTGCCCAAGCTGACGGACGAAGAGAAGAAGTCGTTCGGCGACTACGCCTCGCAATATGCGGTGATCACGGACTTCAACTCGGGCATGGACGCGTCGGTCAAGCCGATGGGTAACCTGATGCAGAAGGGCGCGGTGCGCTCGCTGAATGACGTGGTCGCCCGCCGCGATGACCTGAAGACGGTGCAGGCCGGCCTGAAAGACATGGGCGAAGCGCTGACCAAGGAACAGGCCAAGGCGGATGCCGCTCGCGCCCAGCTCAAGCAGCCCGACGACCTGAAGGCGGTCTATGACAAGGCGTACGAGAAGACGGTGACCCTGCCGGCCAATACGTTCCGCGAAGTGCTGCCGCAAATCACCGGCACGCTCGATAGCAGCCTGGCGATCGCCGACTACGTGGAGGCACACAAGTCGCAGATCGACCTGTCGGGTCCGGTAGCCCGCGTGCAGGATCCGACCGTGCAGGCCGAGCTGAACAAGCTGCTGCAGGAACTGACCGCCCAGGCGCAGAAGGTGCAGCAGGCGCAGACCCGCCTGCAAGCGGTGATGATGGGCAAGTAAGCCGCCCCCCGCCCTGCCTGACCGAAAGCCGCCTTGTGCGGCTTTCTTCTTTTACGCTGGGCCAGGCCGCCTACCCGGCGATGACGCGATTGCGGCCCGATTCCTTGGCGCGGTAGACCGCGGCATCGGCGGCTTCGACCAGCGAGGCGGCGTCGTCGCCTGGCTTGGGGATGCGGGTCGCCACGCCGATGCTGACCGTGACGATGCCGCCTTCATTGTCTTCGTGCTGGGCGCACAGGCCGACGACGGCCTGGCGGATCGTTTCGGCGATTTCCAGCGCCTGGGCCTGCGAGGTGTCAGGCAACAATGCGACGAATTCCTCGCCCCCATAGCGCGCGGCCAAGTCACGCGGGCGACGCGCCTTGCCCCTTAAGGTCAAGGCCAGGATCTTGAGCAGTTCATCGCCTTCCTGGTGGCCATAGCGATCGTTGTAGCGCTTGAAGCGATCAGCATCCAGGAACAGCAAGGACAGCGGCTTGCCTTCGCGAATGGCGCTCTGCCATTCGCGCTGCAGGGTTTCATCGAACGTGCGGCGATTGGCGATGCCGGTCAGGCCGTCGGTCTGGGCCTCTTTTTCGAGCTGGCTTTCGACTTCCATGCGCAAGCGCGTCTCGCGCCGGTACAGCACGATCTGGGCCATGACCGAGGCGAACAGCGCCAGCGTGATGGGAATGATCAACATGGCGCGCCGCACCCAGGGCTCGAGCACCTGATCGACCGCCATGGCGACGTCGATGATCAGCGGCGTACCCGGCACGCTGTCGAAGGTGTAGAGGCGATTGACGCCGTCGGGCGCCAGCACGCCGACAAACACGCCTTCGCGGCGGATCAGGAATTGCTGGAAATCCAGTTCCTGGCCGATGTCAGCGCCGAGATCATGCTTTGAATACGGCGTGCGCGCGATGACGGCGCCGTCGTTGCGGAAAATGGTGATGGCATCCTGAGGGCCGATGGATAGGCCGTCGAAGCGATCGCGGAAATACGCCAGCCGCAGGGATCCGGTGACCACGCCTGCGAAGCTGCCGTCCGCGTTGGACAGGCTGCGGCTGATGCCGATGCTTTCGTCGCCGCCTCGCAAGCGGCTGAGGTAGGGCCGGCTGATGTACATGCCGAGATCCGGGCTGTCGCGGTGGACCTGGAAGAAGTCGCGGTCGGAGAAATTGCCGCCAGGGGAGTCGAGGCTTTGGGAGTCGTACCGGACGTTGCCGTCCTTGTCGAGGATGAGGATCGTGCCCAGGTATTCCGCCGTCGCCGCACGATCGAACAAAAAGCGCTGCAAGGTGGCCCGTGGCAAGTCCTGGATGCCCGGTTCACGCAGACGCTCGATCACCCCTTGCAGCGACAGATCGTAGACGCGAATGGTGCGGCCGATGTCGGCGGACAGCACCTCGGTCAGGTTGCCCGCGGCGACGTAGGCCTGGTTCCAGGTGGTGCGCCGATCCATCCAGAGCAGTGCCACCGAGGCGGCACAGATGCCGATGGCGATCAGCCCCGCCAGCGCATACAGGCTGCGGTGTAGTAACCCATGGGACTTCAATACGGCGCTCCTTCGCGATCGCGGGGGGTGTCGTGCTTTTTGGGGTCATAATGCCGCAAGCGTGTGCAGCCAGGCAAGACGGCCTTGCCCGCATGCCCCAAGCATCTCGGCCCCGTTCCCATTGAACGAATCTATGAACAGCCAGGACCGGATTTACAGCTTGCCCCAATTACGGTTCACCCAATGGCTGGTGGACCCGGGCCGCAATGTGCCGCCAGACATCCGCGTGGCGCTGGTACGTGGCCTGTTCGGTTCATTGCCGATTTTCTTTGGCGGCATCATCAATACCCTGCTGGTCGCGGCGTTGATTACCGCCCGCCGACCCGAATTGCCGTTCCTGCTGTGGCTCGGCCTGGAAACGCTGGTGTGCGCTTCACGCATCGTTGTGCTGGTGTCCGCCCGTCGCCTGGCCTTGGCGGGCAGGCCCACGCCAACGGACCTGTATGTGATGCTGGCGCTGTGCTGGGCTGGCAGCGTGGGTTACGGCACGTTCATCAGCCTGATCAGCGGCGACTGGATCGCAGCGACCCTGGCCTGCCTGTCGGCCGCCTCCATGGTGGGCGGGATTTGTGTGCGCAACTTCGGCGCCCCCCGGCTCTCGGCAGCCATGGTGGCGCTCAGCGTCGGCCCCTGCGCCCTGGGCGCCTTGTTTACACAAGAGCCCATTTTCTGGCTGGTCCTGGTGCAGGTGCCGCTCTACATGACATCGATGTCGATGGCGTCGTACCGCCTCAATGGCATGCTGGTGTCGACCATGCTGGCGGAACGCGAAAACGAACGCCAGGCGCGGCAGGACTCGCTGACGGGCCTGTTGAATCGGTATGGCCTATTGCGTGCGCTGGACCAGGCCGTGGAGCGCGCCAGGCGGGGAACGGCTGAATTCGCCGTGCTGTACCTGGACCTGGACGGTTTCAAGGCGGTCAATGATACCTATGGGCACGGCACCGGCGACATGCTGTTGAAGCAAGTGTCAGAGCGGCTGCAAGCCCTGCAACCGCCCGACGCCCAGGCCGGCCGGATCGGCGGCGACGAATTCGTGTTGCTGATGCATCTGGACCCCACCGAAGACATCCAGCGGTTTTCGGACCGGATCATCGACAGCGTCCGGCAGCCCTATGATTTGCAGCAGGGCATGCCGGTGTTCATCGGCGGCAGCATCGGCATTGCCTTGATACCGCGCCATGGCGCGGACACCGCCGCCGTGCTGCATGCGGCCGACCGGGCGCTGTACCTGGCCAAGTCGGCCGGAAAGAGCCGGGCCGCGATGGCGCAGTTGTAAGACCGCGCCCGGCGGCAGGCCTTGGCCCGGCCACATGGCCGTCACGACGCGACGGCGGCCGCAATCCGGAAGGGAAACGCCTTGGCGCCGCGCGCCTTGTCGGTTTCCCGGTGGGCGCTGATCGCCCAGGCCGGACCGGCCGACACGGCGAATTGGCGCATGGCGCCGGCGGAAAACCCACATTGCAGGGTCGTGGCTTGACGCCTTGCAAGCTCCAGTCCGACAGCGTGTGGGGTCGTGGAAATACGATCCGATTGCAGCATGGCAGCCCCCTGGCTAACGCGCTTCGAAGCGAAGCGCCGTGGAAACCAATCTACCTCAGCGGATCGGGCTTGCGCGTGAAATGATGCGTAAAGTAATGCAAAGAGTCGGTAATAAGCCGGTCATGCCCCAGCTCGGTGCAGCCCAGGTCGGCCACCCTGCCCGGCGGCGCGTGAGCCCGCGGGATCAGGCAGGTGCGCCGGGCTCGTCATGAGCGGCGTGCCCGGTGGTTTCCCGGTCGGGCTGGTCATTCCTGCCGTCGGCCGGCCCCGTCATGTTGCCGTACAGCAGCGAGCGGCCGGCGAACAGGCCGCCAGCGACCTCGAGTTCGAACCGTTCGGTGTCCCGCCGCCGCACGTCGGCCACCACGTCGGCAGCCTCGTCCGCCGGCACGCCGATCACGCGCAGGGCAGCCTCGCCGAACGCCAGCGCCGATTCCAGGGTTTCGCGAACCTGGTAATCGACCCCTTCCCTGGCCAGGGCCAGCGAGTGGATCCGGTCGTAGGCGCGCACCACCAACTGCACCAAGGGGAATTCGGCCTTGATCAGCTTGACCATGTGGTTGACCGACTGCGGGTTGTCGATACAGATCAGGATAGCCTTGGCGTTTTCGGCACCCGCCGTGCGCAGCATGTCGATGCGGGTACCGTCCCCGTAATACACCTTGACGCCCCACTTGGCGGCGGCGCGAATGGCGTCGGTGTCTGTATCCAGGATCGATACCTTCATGCCGCGCGCCAGCATGGCCTGGGTGACGATCTGGCCGAAACGGCCGAAGCCGACGATGAGTGCGCAGCCGTCCAGGTCCTGGGCCACGTCGACGCCTTCCATCGAAGGTGCCGGCTTGGGCAGCAGCCAACGCAAGGCCAGCACGCACAGCGGCGTGAGGGCCATGGAAATGATGACGACGGCGATCAGCACCGCCGCCAGGTGGGCATCGAAGATGCCGGCGGCCGCGGCGGCGCCGTACAGCACGAACGCGAATTCGCCGCCCTGCGCCAGCAGGGCGGCACGGGTCATGGCTTCGGCATGGCTGGCGCGCAGCAGCCGGGCCACCAGATACACGCCCAGCGATTTGACCAGCATGAACACCACGACCGCGGCCAGGATCAACTGCCATTCCCGGGCCACCGCGGACAAGTCCAGCGACATGCCGACACCCAGGAAGAACAGGCCCAAGAGGATGCCGCGGAAGGGTTCGACGTCGGCTTCCAGCTGATGGCGGAAGGTGGATTCGGACAGCAGCACGCCGGCCAGGAAGGCGCCCATGGCCATGGACAGGCCGCCCAGTTCCATGACCAGTGCCGCCCCCAGCACCACCAGCAAGGCGGCGGCGGTCATGACCTCGCGGGCTTGCGCGGCGGCCAGCAGTCGGAACAAGGGGTTGAGCAGCCAGCGCCCCGCGGCCAGCAAGGCCAGGATGCAGCCGACGGCAATGGCCGATTGCAGCCAGGGATCGCCGTGTTCGCCACCGCCTGACGGCGCCAGCAAGGCCACCAACGCCAGCAGCGGCACGATGGCCAGGTCTTCGAGCAGCAGGATGGAGACGATGCGCTGGCCCTGGGCGCTGGCGGTTTCATCGCGCTCGGCCAGGATCTGCATGACGATGGCGGTGGATGACAGCACGAAGCCCATCGCCGCCATGAAGGCCGCGGCGCCCGACAGGCCGGCGGCCAGGCCGACCAGGGTCAGCAGCGCGCCGCAGGCCAGCACCTGGGCCACACCCAGCCCGAAGATCTCGCCCCGCAGCTTCCATAGCCGCGACGGCTGCATTTCCAGGCCGATGATGAAGAGAAACATCACGACGCCCAGCTCGGCGACGTGCAGGATGGACTTGGGGTCGGAGAACCAGCCGATGCCGAAGGGCCCGATCACCAGACCGGCGGCGAGATAGCCCAGGACGGACCCCAGGCCCAGGCGCTTGAACAAGGGCACGGCCACCACCGCCGCCCCCAGCAAGACCACGACATTGACGAGCTGGTTGCCATCGGCGGGCACGGACATGGGCGGCTCCAGGGTGGCGCGGCGCCGGGGCGCCGCGCGCGGCGGGGGTCAGTCTTCGCGGAACTGCATCTTGTAGAGCGACGCGTACAGGCCGTTGGCGGCCAGCAGCTGGGCGTGGGGGCCCTGCTCGACGATCTTGCCGGCATCCAGCACGATGATGCGGTCGGCGTTCTGCACGGTGGACAGGCGGTGCGCGATGACCAGCGTGGTGCGGCCCTTCATCAGGCGTTCGAGCGAGGCCTGGACCTGGCGCTCGGATTCGTTGTCGAGCGCCGAGGTGGCTTCGTCGAGAATCAGGATGGGTGCGTTCTTGATGAGGGCGCGGGCAATCGCCAGGCGCTGGCGCTGGCCGCCGGACAGACGGGCCGCGTTTTCGCCCACGGGGGTATTGATACCCTGCGGCAGGCCTTCGACGAAGTCCAGCAGGTTGGCGGCGGCGAGCGCATCGCGTACCTGCTGCTCGCTGGCCTGGCCCAGGGCGCCATAGCCCACGTTGGCGGCGATGCTGTCATCGAACAGCACGACGTCCTGGCTGACCAGCGACAGGTGCGAACGCAGGCTGCGCAGCTTCAGGTCGTTGATGGGCACGTCGTCCACGAAGATGGCGCCGCTGTCGGCCAGCACGAAGCGCGGCAGCATGTTGACCAGCGTGGTCTTGCCGCTGCCGGAGCGGCCCACCAGGGCCACGGTCTGGCCGGGTTCGACCACGAAGGACACGTCGTTGACGGTATCGCGGTCGGCGTCGGAGAAACGGTGCGTGACGTTGCGGAATTCGACCTTGCCGCGCACGGGTTCGGGCAGTTCGCGGGTGCCGTCGTCGCCTTCGGGGACCTGGTCGATCAGGGTGAAGACGCTTTCGGCGGACACCAGCATTTTCTGCATGCGGGCGGCCAGGTTGGTCAGGCGCTTGATGGGATCGAAGATCTGGGCCAGCGCGGCCATGAAGGACGCAAAGCTGCCCACCGTGAGTGCGCCGCTGTTGGCCTGGCTGAACGCCACGGCGATGACGGCGCCCACCGAGATCGAGATGCAGACCTGGGTCAGGGGCGTCAGGGCCGCGTCGGCGGTGGCGGTGCGCATGGCGTAGCGGCGCAGGCGCGTGCTGACGAAATCGAAGCGGCCGCGTTCGACTTCATAGCCGTCGAACAGCTTGATGACGCGCTGGCCGTCGATGCCTTCGCTGACCACGCGGGTCAGCTCGGCGTTCATGTTGACGGTTTCGCGGTTGATGCGGCGCAGGCGCTTGATGAAGACCCGGGCGATCAGTACCGAGACCGGCAGCATGATCAGGATGATCAGGGTCAGGACCCAGGACATGTACAGCAGCACGCAGATCAGCGCGATGACGACGAGGGTTTCGCGCACCAGCACGGTGATGACGTCGGTGGCGTAGCCGGTGACGTTGCCCGCGTCGATGGTGAAGCGGTTGAGCAGGCGACCGGTGTCGCCGCGCTTGAAATCGGCGTCGGGCAGACCCAGGAGGCGATCGAACATGTCGCGCCGCATGCCCAGCAGCACGTTGTTGGCGACCCATGCCAGGAGGTAGTCGCTGAAGAAGTTGCAGACGCCGCGCACGAAGATCAAGCCCACCACCGCCAACGGCAGCGCCCAGACGTAATAGGGTTTGGCGCCCGAGAAGCCCTCGTCGAGCAGGGGCTTCATAATGACGGCCAGCGTGGGCTGCGTGGCGGCGGCGCCGGCCATCAGCAGCGTTGCCAGCACCAGCCCCTTCCAGTAGGAGCCCACCCGGCTGTAGATGCGGCTCCAGAGTTCGGCTTTGACGGGCTGGGAGCCCGCGGGCGCGTTGCGTGCGGCAGAATTCAAGGAATCACTCGCTTTAATACAATTGTGCCCGGGATTGTACCGGCTACGCGCTGCAGCGCGGCGCCCGCCCCCGTCCTTCAGCCCTAATTGCGCGTCGCGCCCGTCCATGTCCGAAATCAGTTGCCTTTACGTCCGCCTGCCCAATTGGGTGGGTGATGTCTGCATGAGCCTGCCCAGCCTGCGCATCCTTCAGGCCACCGGCGTGCCCCTGGTGATCTGCGCCCGCCCCTGGGCCCGCGACCTGCTGGACGGCGTGGCGAAACGGGATTTCATCCCCATGCTGGGAAAAGTGGGGCCGGATAGAGCCCAGGTCAATGCACACCGTCGCAGCCTGGGCGCCGAAGGGCGCCGCGCGCGAGGCCTGCTGCTGCCGGATTCGCTGTCCAGCGCGCTGGTGTTCCGCCTGGCGGGCCTGCCGTCGGCCGGCTACCGGGACGACGGCCGCAGCTTCCTGTTGCGCTGGCCGGTGGCCAAGCCCGAAGCCGCGCTGCACGCGGTCCAGTCCTGGTACCACCTGACGCGCGAGGCCTTGACCCGCTGGGGCCTGCCCCCCGGCCCTGCCGAGCCGGGCCCGACGCTGGACCTGCCCCTGACGCCCGCCCATGAAAGCGCTGCAGCGCTGGCGCTGGAAGCGGCCGGGTTGGCAGGCCAGCGCTTCGTGCTGATCGCCCCCACGGCCACCGGGCTGCACAAGGGCAAGGTCAAGGTGTGGCCGGGATTCGATACACTTACGCGCGCGCTGCAGGCACGGGGGCATACCGTGGTAATGTGCCCCCCTCCGGCGGAAACCGACGAAGCCCGGCGCAATGCGCCGACGGCGCAGTTGCTGCCTCCCCTGTCCTTGGGCGCGTTCGCTGCCCTCACGGCCAGGGCGGCGCTGGTGATATGTAACGATTCCGGCGTGTCGCACGTCGCCGCGGCCGCTGCCGCCCGGGAACTGACGCTGTTCGGCGTCACCCGCCCGGGTCGCACCGGCCCCTGGTCGCCCAGGGCGGTGTGCGTCGGAGAGGAATCGGCATGGCCGTCCATGGAACAGGTGGAACAGCAAGCGAACCTGCTGCTGGACGGCGCGCAGTAAACGGATTGTTTTGACATGACCCTTTCCAGCTATCTCGCGAACCTGATCATTCCCTACAATTTGTGCGTGACCCTGGTCGTTGTCGGCCTGGTCCTTGGCCTGTTCCGCCTGCGCAAGACGGGCGGCGCCATCATCCTGGCCGGCCTGCTATGGGCGCTGGCCTGGTCGCTGCCGGCCACGTCGCTGTGGCTGGGCGGGGCGCTGGAAAGCCGCTATCCGCATTTGCCCCCCGCCGAATCGCCCACCGCGGACGCCATCGTGGTGCTGGGCGGCAACACCGCCAACGGCCGCGCCAACTGGTTCCTGCCCTATGACAAGGACACGGCGGTCGTGCGCATTGATACCGCGGCGCAGTTGTACCTGGCCGGCCGCGCGCCCAAGGTCGTGCTGTCCGGCGGCGCCCTGGAAGGCGACGTCAGCGAGGCCCGCGGCATGGCCCACACCATCCGCCAGCAAGGCGTGCCGGAATCGGCCCTGATCCTGGAGAACGCCAGCCGCACGACGTACGAAAACGCGGCCCTGACCGAAGACCAGTTGAAGACCCGCGGCATCGGCAAGGTGCTGCTGGTGACGTCGGCCCTGCACATGCCGCGCGCCATGGCGGCCTTCTCCAAGCAGGGCGTCACCGCCATCGCCGCGCCCGCCCCGCCCCAGATCGTGCGCCCCGCCGACGGTTCACTGAACCCCTGGCTGCCCGACCAACGCACCTTCGACGCCAGCCGTTCCATCA
Organism: Achromobacter sp. 1014246743; assembly: GCF_059760725.1. Lineage (NCBI taxonomy): Bacteria > Pseudomonadati > Pseudomonadota > Betaproteobacteria > Burkholderiales > Alcaligenaceae > Achromobacter > Achromobacter sp. 1014246743. The sequence goes on along the minus strand of NZ_JCBANA010000047.1, from coordinate 41,443 downwards.
TCAAGGAATACGCCGGGCTGTTCGTATATTGGCTGCGCGGGTGGGTCTGAACATGAGCACGGCGCTGGCCTGCCGGCCGGGCTGCGGGGCCTGTTGCATCGCGCCGTCGATCACGAGCGCGATTCCGGGGATGCCGGATGGCAAGCCGGCGGGAGTGCCCTGTATCCAGCTGCTGCCCGACATGCGCTGCGCGATCTTCGGCCAGCCTTCGCGTCCGGACTTCTGCGGCGGGCTGCAGGCCCAGCACGACATGTGCGGCCCGGACCGGGAATACGCGATCCGCTGGCTGGGTGAATTGGAACAGGCCACGGCGCCGCACCATTGAAAAACGGGACCTTTCGGGTCCCGTTTTCATTTGGCGGAGCGGGACGGGTCAGCCGCGCTCGTCCAGCACCGCCTGATACAGCGCTTCGTAGCGCGCCGCCACGGTTTCCCAGCTTTGGTCGCGGGCGATGGCCAGGCCGCGTTCGGACAGGGCCGCGCGCAGGTCGGGTTCGTCGCCCAGGCGCTGCAAGGCCTGGGCCAGCTGGGCACCGTCGCGCGGGTCTTGCAGGATGAGCGCGTCCTTGCCCGCCGACAGGTATTGGGCAAAACCACAGTAGGCGGGCGAGCTGACCACGACGGGCAAGCCGTGGGACATGGCTTCCAGGGGGGCCATGGCGTAGCTGTCGTTCAGGGTCGGGTGAGCATAGATGTCGGCCGCGGCGAAATACTGGGCGACGTCGGGCGTGGGGTCGACCAGCGTGACGCGCTGGGCGACTGCGCCGGCCGCCCGCACGCGTTCGCGGGTAGCGTCGTCGGCGCCCACGACCAGCAGGCGGTACGGCGCAGGCAGGAGCGCCAGGGCGTCAAGCAGCGCGGGCAAGCCCTTGCGCAGCGGATTGCGGGCAACCAGCAGGCAGCCGATGGTGTCGGCGTCCCAGCCAAGCCGGGCCCGGGTCGCGCCGCGCCCGGCGGCGGCTTCGGGCGAAGGCAGCTTCACGCCCGGCGCAATGATGTCGACCGGCAGTTCCGGGCCGTAGCTGCGGTGCAACTGGTCCATGATCAGCCCGGACACCGCCACCACGCGGCGTGCCGGCGCCTGGCGCACGCGGAATTTCTCGAGCAGCAGGTAGGTGGCCAGGCGCGGGCTGAGCCAGGCCAGCACGCGTTTGGCCGGCTTGGCACGGGTCAGCCGGTTGTAGCGTACGGGGGTGACGTGCATGACCTGGATTTCACCGGCCCAACCGTTCATGTGCGAATGCACGATGTCATAGCGGCCGCGAGTCAGGCGGTCGGCCTTCCAGGCGAAGTACAGCACCCGCATCCAGCTGGGCAGCCAGCCGGGAAAGCGCACGGGCAGGAAAGGGAAAGGCAGGTCGCTGTCGAAGTCGCGGGCGACGATGGAAACGTCGTGACGCTGGCCGAGCACGCGCATGAGTTCGACGCCGTAGGCCTCGGCGCCGCCGAAGCGGTTGCCGAAGCGGTCGACCAGCAATGCGATGCGCAGCCGCCGCTCAGCCGCGACCGCGCTTGTCTTCATAGCCGGTCAGGCATTTCTGCAGGAAACGGAAGATGCCGGTCGAGCGCGACACCGTTACCCGCGGCAGGCCGAAGGGATCGTCGCTGGCGTTGGCCAGGCCGCGCTTGGTGAGCGTGGCGTTGTCGTAGCCGGCTTCGCGCGCCATGACCAGGTGTTCGGGGCCGTGGTCGCCGTAGGGATAGCAGAAGGCCGTGACCGGGGCGCCCAGCGCCTGTTCCAGCACGTCTTTGGACTCGACCATCTGGCGGCGGGCCTCGTCGGGTGTCATTTCGGGCAGGTGGACGTGGTCCAGCGTGTGCGAGCCGACTTCGTGGCCGGACGCGGCCCATTGGCGCATTTCTTCGATCGTCATGAGCGGCGAGTGCGGAATGCCGATCTTGGCATCCCAGACGTTGCCGCCGTCGAACTGATTGGCCACCAGGTAGTTGGTGGCGGTGAATCCCAGTTTGTCCAGCACCGGCATGGCGTTCTGGACGACGTTGCGATAGCCGTCGTCGAACGTGATGCCGAACACCTTGCCGCGGCGCTCGCCCCGCACGTAGGGCATGACGTCGCGCATCGACAGACCGCGGTAACCGAGGAAACGCATCCAGCGCATCTGCCGCGCGAAGTCGTCGGGGTGCACCGTCAGGCCGCGAAACGGCGTGCCCTTGGGGTTGGGCTCGCCGATCTGGTGGTACATGAGAATGGGGATAGACATGGGGCGAATTATAAAGGCTCAGTGTCCGGCCAATGTACGCTGTGGTAGACGTCGACGGTGGCTTGGGCGAAACGCGCCAGGTTGAAGTCGCGCAGGCTGGTTTCGCGGGCATTGGCGCCCATGGCCCGGACTGTCTCGGGATGGGCCAGCATGTCCTGCAGGCGCGCGGTCATGGCGGCCACGTCGCGCACCGGCACGATCCAGCCGTCGACCCCGTCTGTGACGTTTTCAGGCAGGCCGCCGGCATTGGTGACCAGGGCGGGCAGGCCCAGGCACATGATTTCGCGGCAGGCGAACGACAGCGCTTCGCGGTAAGACAGCACAAAGCCGGCGTGGCACGACGCCAGCGCGGCGCGTACGTCGTCGAGCAGGCCGGGAAAGCGCACCTGGTCGATCATGCCCAGCTCGCGCACGCGGGCCAGCTTGGCCTCGTTGGGCGGATCGCCCGCCACCAGCAGCAGTACCCGTTCCTTGTCGCCCGGCGGCAGGGCCGCGACGGCGGCGACCAGATCAAGCCAGCCCTTGTCGTAGTCGGTGCCGCCCGCGCTGCCCAGGAGCAGCTTGCCGCGCCAATCGGGGCCGAAGAAGATGTCGCGCAGCTTGTCCAGGCTGTCGGCCGGCGGCGGCGCGAAGAACTGGGTGTCGATGCCGTGGCGGATGGTGGTGATGGGCCGCCGCTGGTAGGGCGAATCGGCCAGCAGGCGATGGATGTAGTCGCTGACCGCGATGCTGTGATCGGTGGCCAGGGCCACCCGCAGCTTGTGGCCGAAGCTGGCCACGGGGTGGTCGTTGTGCTTGGTGAAGACGATGCGCGGACGGCGCGCCATGGCCAGCGTGGCCAGCATGACCTGCTTGTGGTCGGCCGAGCCGTTGGCATGGATGATGTCGAAGCGGCCGTCCTTGATCAGACGACGCAGGCGGGCGCGGTCGCCGAACCAGGACGAGGGTCGCGTGGTGTAGCGCATGTCCACGACCGTCACGCCGGGAATGGCCTTGGCGTAGCGGTACAGGCGGCTGCTGGCGGGCGCGGCGACGGTGATCTGGTGATCCGCCACCAGGGCGCGCGCCAGGTTGATGATGTAGGTGACGTGGCCGCCGCCGTTGTTGGCGTGGAAGTTGGTGTAGAGAATCCTCACTTCTTCTTCTCGGCCAGGAACATCAGCTTCGAATAGCGGAAGAAGCTGCCCGCGGCCGCAGTGACGGCCAGCACCAGGCCGTGGCGCCCATCCAGGAAGCCGCGCCGGATCAGGTAGATGCGGACAAAGGTCCAGAAGCTGTGGCCCAGCGCGCCGAAGACGGACGTGCGTCGGCCCTTGGCGTACATCATGGCGGCGGCATCGGACGAATAGCGGTTGACCTTGGTGATCAGCGCGTCCAGGTTGTCGTAGGGATAGTGGTTGAAGTAGCCCTTCAGTTGCAACGGCTGGCCGTTGACCGGCACCACCCGCTCGTGCACCGCGGCGTCGTTGAAGCGTGCGGTGCCGCGCTTGAACAGGCGCAGCACGTAGTCGGGCCACCAGCCGCTGTGGCGAATGTCGCGACCGCAGAAGTTCGACAGGCGCGCGATCTCGTAGGTATCGGCGCGCGGGGCGCTGATCGTTTCCTGGATTTCGCGGGCCAGTTCGGGGGTGACGCGCTCATCGGCGTCGATGGACAGCACCCAGTCGCCGGTGGCCAGGTCCAGTGCGCGGTTTTTCTGCGGGCCGAAACCGGGCCAGTCGGGGGTGACTTCAACGCGCGCGCCCAGCGCCCGCGCCAATTCGACCGTGCCGTCGGTGCTGCCGGAGTCCACCACGATGAATTCGTCGGCAAAGGCCACGGACTTCAGGCAATCGGCAATGTTGGCCGCTTCGTTCTTGGTGATGACTATGACTGATAACTTCATCCGCGATTCCTAAGACGCTTTTTCCAGGCCTTCCAGGCGTGATAGCGCGGCCCCCAGAAGGGATCGCGCGACAGCCAGATGCGCCGGTTCAGCCAGGTGCCGCCCTGGTTGCGCACCGCGAAGCGGTAGATGTGTTCGGGGTCGGCGGCGGGCGTGTTCTGGCCGAAAGGGTCGGTAGTGTACAAGTGGCGAAAGCCCGCCTGCCGGGCGGCCGCGACGTAGTCGGCGTCGAAATAGCCCTGCGGCCAGCAGAGGTGGTCGCTGGCCTGGCCCAGGCGGCGCGTCAGCGTTTCACGCGAGTCGGCCAATTCCTGGGCGATGTGGGCCCGCTTGGCGTCGACATCGGCGCCGCAGACCTTGTCCCAGCGCGTGTGGGTATGGGTGTGCGAATGGAATTCGAAGGTGCCGGCGGCCCGCATGGCTTCGATTTCGCTCCAGCGCAGCATGGCATCGTCACTGCGGCCCGCGGCCACCAGTTGTTTGCAGGCGTCGTGGTCGGGCGTGGCCGGCAGCGGCAGGCCCTGCCCTGCGTGTGGCCGCAGCGGGCCATCGCCGATCCAGCCGGTGATGGTGAACAGCACGGCGCGCATGCCGTAACGCGCCAGGATGGGGTGTGCATGGACCCAGTTGTTCAGGTAGCCGTCGTCGAAGGTGATCAGCACCGAGCGCTCCGGCACCGAGGCGCCGGCCAGGTAGGCTGCGAACTGGTCGGTGGACAGGGACTGGTAGCCCGCCCGCGCCAGGCGCGAGATCTGGGCCTCGAACACGTCGGGCACGGCGTTGATCATGCCGCCGGCCGGCGTGACGTGGTGGTACATCAGCACCGGGACGTTGGGCGCATTCATCCGCGGCGCTCCGCCAGCCACTTGGTATAGACGGCCTCGGTGGTTTCAGCCAGCCGGGCGGGCGAGAAGACGCCTTCGTCCCAGACCATCTTGCGGCCGGCCTCGCCCATGCGGCGGCGCAGGTCCGCGTCGTCGATCAGCTTTTCCAGCGCGGCCGTCAGCGCAGCCGGATCCTTGGGCGGCACCAGGATGCCGGTTTCGCCGTTGCGGAACATCTCGGATACGCCGCCCACGTCGGTGCCGATGACCGGCAGGCCGCTGGCCTGGGCTTCGACGTAGACGGTGCCGGACGCTTCCTGCTGCGTGGCCAGCGCGAACAGGTCGCAACCCGCCAAGAGGTTCGGCACGTCGCGACGCGTACCCATCAGGTGGATGCGATCTTGCAGGCCGCGCTCGGCCACGTAGGCCTGGGTCTGCTCGAATACGGGCGAGCCGCCCCCCACGAACACCAGGTGCAACTTGGGCCGGCTGGCCATCAGCGGCGCAATGGCGTCGATCAGGTCTTTGTGGCCCTTGGTGGCGCGCATGACGGCGACGCAACCCACCACCAGGTCGTCCGGCGCCAGCCCGAGTTCTTCGCGCAGGGTGGAATGCTCGACCGGCGGCGGCAGCACGATGGGCGAATACACGGTGGCGACCCGTTCGGGGGGCACGCCGCGTTCGATCAGGTGTTCGCGCACGTGGTCGCTGACCGTGGTGACGCGGTGCGGCAGCCGGGTGTAGGACCAGAGCGAGCCGACCTTGTTGGACAGGTGACGGGTGCGCACGATGAGCGGCGTGCCCGCCAGCCGGCCGGCGGCGGCGGCAATGACGGTATCGCGGCGGCTGTGCGTGTTGAGCACGTCGAAACGGCCCTCGCGCAGGATGCGGCGGATGGTGGCCACGCCCTTCAGGTAGTTGAGCGGGCCGTCCATGTCCAGCGTATGCACGGTGAAGCCGGCTTCGGACAGGCGCTGGGCCAGCAGCGCATGCGGCTGGCAGATGGCTTCAAGGTGGTGCCCGCGCGCGCGCATGGCGTTCATTTCCTTGAAGATACGCCCTTCCTGGCCGCCGAAACTGGTGGCGGCTTCAGAGTGAACGATACGCATCAGTACGTGACCTCCACGCCGTTCGGCTTGGTCCAGGCGCTCAGGTTGGCGAGCAGCGTGTCGGCCATGCGGACCCGCCATTCTTCGCCCAGCCGCACCGTGCACAGGAAGTTGTTCTTGGTATAGACGATATCGACCGGCACGCCGGGGATGCCGTTTTCGGGCTCGGCGCGGAACGGGTTCAGCATCTGGCGCAGGCGCGCGGCATCGGCCGCGCCGTTGAGCTTGACGCGCAGCGACTTGGCGCGCGCCTCGCGGGCCAGCTGCAGGTCGTAGAGCTGGTCGGCCACGATGCGCATGCCGCCGGAATAGTCGTCGTTGCTGACCTTGCCCTGCACGATGACCAGCTGGTCTTCGCGCAGCCGGTTGCGGTGCTTTTCGTACAGCTCGTTGAAGACCGAGATTTCGACCTGGGCGGTGCCATCGTCGAGCACGGCGAAGACCATCTTGCCGCGGCGGGTCATCATGACGCGCACGCTGGCCAGCACCCCGCACATCCATTGCAGGTCGCGCTGCGGTTCGACCCGCGCCAGCTGCATCGGCACGATCTGGCGCACTTCGTCGCGCCAGGCATCGAACAGGTGGCCGCTGTAGTAGTAACCCAGCGCGGACTTTTCTTCGGTGAGCTTCTTGTGCAGGTCCCAGGGCGCGACCTTGGCCAGTTCGCCGGCCACCACGTCGCTGCTGTCGTCGCCGAACAGGGACGACTGGTTGGCGCTGCGCGCGGCCTGCTCGGCCGCTTCCATGGCGGTAGGCACCGACGCCAGCATGGCGGCGCGGTTGGGTTCGATGGTGTCGAACGCGCCCGCCTTGATCAGGGCTTCGATGGTGCGGCGGTTGACGGCGTGCTTGCTGACGCGGCGGCAGAAGTCGAACAGGTTCAGGAACGGGCCGCCTTCCTTGCGCGCGCGCAGGATGTCTTCGACCGCGCCCTGCCCCGTGCCCTTCACGGCGCCCAGGCCGTAGCGCATGGTGCGCGGGGGCTTGCCCTTTTCGGTGTACTTGTCGGCCACCGGCTCGAAGCGATACCCCGAGAAGTTGACGTCGGGCGGCAGCACTTCGACGCCGTTGTCCTGCGCGTCGCGGCAGAAGATCTGGACCTTGTCGGTGTCGTCCATATCGGACGACATGGTGGCGGCCAGGAATTCGGTGGGGTGATAGGCCTTGAGCCAGGCGGTCTGGTACGAGATGAGCGCGTAGGCGGCCGAGTGCGACTTGTTGAAGCCGTAGCCCGCGAACTTTTCCATCAGGTCGAACAGCTTGACCGCCAGGTCGGGATCGTGGCCCTTTTCCTTGGCGCCCTGCTCGAACAGCTCGCGGTGCTTGGCCATTTCCTCGGGCTTTTTCTTGCCCATGGCGCGGCGCAGCAGGTCGGCGCCGCCCAGCGAGTAGCCGCCGATGATCTGCGAGATCAGCATCACCTGTTCCTGGTAGACGATGACCCCGTAGGTGCTCTTGAGGGTCGCTTCCAGGTCGGCATGGAAGTAGTCCACCGCGGCACGGCCGTGCTTGCGGTTGACGAAGTCGTCCACCATGCCCGATTCCAGCGGCCCCGGTCGGTACAGGGCCAGCATGGCGATGATGTCTTCGAAGGTGTTGGGGCGCAGCTTCTTGAGCAGTTCCTTCATGCCGCGCGATTCCAGCTGGAACACCGCGGTGGTGTTCGCGTCGCACAGAATCTTGTAGGCAGCCGGGTCGTCCAGGCTGAGCGCCATGACGTCGAAGTCGCGCTTGTCTTCGTTGAACTGGCGCACGTAGCGCACGGCCCAGTCCAGGATGGTCAGGTTGCGCAGGCCCAGGAAGTCGAACTTGACCAGGCCGGCAGCTTCGACGTCGTCTTTGTCGAACTGCGAGACCGCACTGTTTTCCTGGCCGGGCTGGCAATACAGCGGGCAGAAGTCGGTGAGCTTGCCGGGCGCGATGAGCACGCCGCCGGCGTGCATGCCGATGTTGCGGGTCAGGCCTTCGAGCGGCTTGGCCAGGTCGACCAGGGCGCGCACTTCTTCTTCCTGTTCGTAGCGGTCCTTGAAGGCGGGTTCGTCCTTCAGGGTGCGCTCGAGCGACCAGGGGTCCATCGGGTTGAACGGGATCAGCTTGGACAGGCCATCGCAGAACATGTAGGGCATGTCCAGCACGCGGCCGGCGTCGCGCACCACGGCCTTGGCGCCCAGCGTACCGAAGGTGGCGATCTGGCTGACGGCGGCGCGGCCGTATTTTTCCTTGACGTAGTCGATGACCCGTTCGCGGTTGTCCTGGCAGAAGTCGATATCGAAGTCGGGCATGGAGACCCGCTCGGGATTCAGGAAGCGCTCGAACAGCAAGTCGTAGCGGATCGGGTCCAGGTCGGTAATGCCCAGCGCGTACGCCACCAGCGAACCGGCGCCGGAACCCCGGCCGGGACCCACCGGCACGCCGTTGTTCTTGCCCCAGTTGATGAAGTCCTGCACGATCAGGAAGTAGCCCGGAAAGCCCATCTGGATGATGGTCTTGCATTCCCAGCGCAGGCGTTCGTAGTACTGCTCGCGCCTGGACTCGCGCTCAGCGACGTCCGGGAACAGGAACTCCATGCGCTTTTCCAGGCCTTCCTCGGACAGCTGGACCAGGTAGTCGTCCAGCGTCACGCCGTCGGGCGTGGGGAAGTCGGGCAGGCGCGGCTTGCCCAGCACCAGGCTCAAATTGCAGCGCTTGGCGATTTCGACCGTGTTGGCCAGCGCCGAGGGCACGTCGGCGAAGCGGCGGGCCATTTCCTCGGAACTGAGCAGGTACTGCTCTTTGGTGAAGCGGCGCACGCGGCGCGGGTTGGCCAGGATTTCGCCTTCGGCGATGCAGACCCGGGCCTCGTGCGCCTGGAACTCGTATTCGTCCAGGAACTGCACCGGGTGCGTGGCCACCACGGGCAGGCCGGCTTCGGCGGCCAGGCGCATGGCGGCCTGGGTGTAGGCTTCGTCGCCGTCCATGCCGACGCGTTGCAGTTCGATGTAGTAGCAGCCCGGGAACATCAGCGCCCATTGGCGCGCCAACGCCAGCGCCGACACGGCGTTGCCCGCGTCCAGCGCCTGGCCGACGTCACCGCCGCGGCCGCCCGACAGCACGATCAGGCCGTCCTGCCCTTGCAGCCATTCGCGGCGGATTTCGGCGCGGCCCTTGCCCTGGTTGGTCAGGAATGAGCGCGACAGCAGTTCGCACAGGTTCAGGTAGCCCTGATGGTTGCGCACCAGCAGCAGCACCCGGAAGGGCTTGGTGGGATCTTCGTCGTTGGTCAGCCAGACATCGGCGCCGGCGATGGGCTTGACGCCCGCGCCGCGCGCGCCCTTGTAGAACTTGATCAGGCCGAACAGGTTCGACAGATCGGTCAGGGCCACCGCGGGCTGGCCCAGCTTGGCCACGCGCTTGATGAGGTCGGGGATGCGCACGATGCCGTCCACCACCGAGAACTCGGAATGGACGCGCAGGTGAACAAATGGGGACGGGTTTGTTACGGCTTCGGACATAGCGGAATTGTACCTAGTCGAACGCCCCAAAAACGCGCCAGCGACGATTCGACCGCCGCCTGCCCGGCGCCCCTGTGTAACAATAGACGATTGGACCTGACTCACCCGCCGCAGGACGAGATTTACGTATGAAATGGCTGATACCCGGGATCTGGCTCGCCGCCATCCTGTTCGCGCACTTCCGTGGCCGCGTCAAGCTGCCGCTGGGCCGGCAATTGCTGGATCACTCGGTGTTGCTCGCGCCCGTCAATGCCTTCATGGTGCTGGCGTCCCGCGTGCCGTCCACGCCCTACCTGACCACCAGCGAGATCGCCGAGCTCAAGGTGCTGGACGACAACTGGGAAACCATTCGCGACGAAGCCGTGCAGATGGCCGAGCTGCGCCGCATCAAGGCGGCCGACAGCCACAACGACATCGGCTTCAATTCGTTCTTCAAGTATGGCTGGAAGCGCTTCTACCTGAAGTGGTATGACGCGCGCCACCCGTCGGCCGAAGAACTGTGCCCCAAGACGGTGGCGATCCTGAAGACGCTGCCCAAGGTCAAGGCGGCCATGTTCGCCGAGCTGCCGCCGGGCGGCCAGCTGAACCCGCACCGCGACCCGTTCGCGGGCTCGCTGCGCTACCACCTGGGCCTGGTGACGCCCAACGACGACGGCTGCCACATCATCGTCGACGGCGAACAGTACAGCTGGCGCGACGGCGAAAGCGTGGTGTTCGACGAAACCTACGTCCACGAAGCCTACAACCGCACCGATCAGAACCGCATCATCCTGTTCTGCGACGTCGAGCGGCCGCTGAAATGGGGCTGGGCCGAAGCGTTCAACCGCTGGTTCGGCCGGGTGGTGATGTCGGCCGCCAGCTCGCCCAACGACGGCGGCGACCAGACCGGCGCCATCAACAAGCTGACCCACGCGCACTGGGTCATCGACCAGAAGCGCAAGGCCTTCAAGGCCTGGAACCGCACGGTGTACAAGGCCACCAAGTATGGCCTGATCGTGCTGGTCATCGCGGGCTTCATCGCGCTGTAACGCGCCCCGCGCCTGATACGACGGCGGGCCGTTCGGCCCGCCGCGCCTTCCCTTCCTACCCCGCGTCGCGGTCCGGCAGCGTCAGCAAGCCGGTGTGGTAGTCGTAGCCGTAGATTTCACCGTAGCGGCCCCACTCCACCGCGATCTTCAGCACGCGCTCGGCTTCGTCGGGCTTGAGGAATTCTTCCAGCGAATCCAGGAAGTTCTTTTCCGGCAGAGCGCCGGCAGGCTCCTGTTCCAGGCTGTGGCGGATGTGCGCGGCCAGCGGCACGTGCGCCAGCAACTGGCGCCCGAAGATGATCTGCTTTTGCCCCTGGTCGGCATGCACGTAGCGCTGGCCCAGCGGCGTCAGGAAGATGTCGCCCTTGTCGATCTGCGCCAGCCCGAACAGCCCCAGCGCTTCGCAGGCCGGCAGCAGGTCGTCGTCGGAAATCTCGGCTTCCTCGGCCAGCTTGGGCAGGTCGGCGCGGCCGTTGAACGGGTCTTCGGCCAGCACGTCCAGCACGCCTTCCATGCGCTCGACCTCGGTCTGCGGGAAGCGGTAGCCCAGGCCTTGCTGGCGCGGGGTGGGCACGTCGTGGGCCGGGCGCTGGGTCATCAGCGCGTAGACCTCGTCGATCAGCGCGCGGACCTGGGGCGAATCGGCGTTACGCGGCCGCGGCAGGCCGATCTGGACCTGGCTGCGGATGCGGCCGGGATCGCTGGAGAAGATGATGATGCGATCGGCCATCATGACCGCTTCTTCGATGTTGTGCGAGACGATGAGGATGCCCTTGGTGGAGATGCGGCTTTCGTCCCACAGCTCGAGCATGTCGTCGCGCAGGGTTTCGCCGGTCAGCACGTCCAGCGCCGAGAAGGCTTCGTCCATCAGCAGCACGTCCGGGTTCATGACCAGGGCGCGGGCGATGCCCACTCGCTGGCGCATGCCGCCGGACAGTTCGCGCGGCAAGGCGCCGCCGAAACCGCCCAGGCCCATCAGGTCCAGCACGGCATCGGCGCGCTTGGCGCGTTCGGCGGGCGCCACGCCCTGGGCTTCCAGGCCCAGTTCGACGTTCTGCTGGGCGGTCAGCCACGGAAACAGCGCGAACGACTGGAACACCATGGCGATGCCCGCCGCCGGGCCATACACGGGCTGGCCGCGGTAGGTGACGGTGCCCTGGTCGGCGTTGACCAGCCCCGCCATGATGCGCAGGAGCGTTGATTTGCCCGAGCCGGACTTGCCCAGCAGGGCGACGATTTCGCCTTCGCGCAGGGTGAAGTCCACGTGCTCCAGCACGTTGCGGGCGGTGCCGTCCGCGGCGCGGAACGACTTGCCGACGTCGTGCAGTTCGATCAGGAGATGGGTGTTCATCAGGACTCCTATCGGCCGCGGTCTTCGGCCAGCAAATACAGTTTTCGCCAGAAAAACCGGTTCAACAGCATGACGAAGATGCTCATGACCCCGATGCCGAGCGCGATGCGATGGAAGTCGCCCTGCTCGGTCATCTGCTTGATGTAGCTGCCCAGGCCATCGGCGACCAGCGAGGTATTGCCCCAGGACACGTATTCGGCCACGATGCTGGCGTTCCAGGACCCGCCGCTGGCCGTGATGGCGCCGGTGATGAAGCTGGGAAACACTGCCGGCAGGTACACCCGGCGCCACAGCAGCCAGCCCTTCAGGCCCAGGTTGCTGGCCGCCAGCCGCAATTCGTTGGGAATGGTCGACGCACCCGCCACCACGTTGAACAGGATGTACCACTGGGTGCCGAAGATGATCAGCGGGCTGAGCCAGATGTTGGGGTTCAGTTTCAACGCCACCATCACGAACACCACGGCCGGGAACAGCAGGTTGACCGGGAACGCCGCCAGGAACTGCGCCACGGCCTGCACCCGCTGCGAATACTTGGGCCGCAGGCCGATCCAGACGGCAATGGGCACCCAGATGGCCGAGGCCAGGCCGATCAGCACCATCACCCGCACCAGCGTGATGCCGCCCAGGCCGACCACGTGCAGCACTTCGGCCCAGCCCACTTCCGCGTGCACGAAGACCACCAGCTTGTAGGTGGCCAGCAGCGCGCCGGCAGCCAGCAGGGAATCCCAGATGCGGGTCCAGCGCGGGTCCGGCGCCTTGGCGCGGGCGCGGATCGAGGTGCCGTCGTACGACACGCTGAACCAGCCCAGCGCGCGGCGCATGCGGGCCCAGAACAGGTTGGACAGGGCCTGCATCCAACGGCTGCGGCGGGTCCAGTCCAGCAGCCAGGACTGCTGGGCGACGTCGGCCTGCGATTCCTCGAAGCGGAACTTGTCGGCCCAGGCCAGCAGCGGGCGGAAGAACAACTGGTCGTAGAGCAGGATGCCGGCCATCATGGCGCCGATGGCCCAGGCGATGGCGGTGCCGTTCTCGGCATCAATGGCCACGGCGATGTACGAGCCGATGCCAGGCAGCTTGATGTCCTGCCCGGCCACCGAAATGGCTTCGGCCGCCACCAGGAAGAACCAGCCGCCGGACATGGACATCATCATGTTCCAGAGCAGGCCCGGCGTGGCGTAGGGCAATTCCAGCCGCCAGAAGCGCTGCCAGCCCGACAGCCGGAAAACGCGGGCGGCCTCGTTCAGTTCGGCCGGCACCGTACGCATGGACTGGTACAGGCTGAACGCCATGTTCCAGGCCTGCGAGGTGAAGATGGCGAAGATCGCCGCGCATTCCACCCCCAGCAGGTTGCCGGGGAACAAGGCGATGAACGGGGCGATGGCGATGGCCTGAAAACCCAGGATGGGCACCGACTGCAGGATGTCCAGCATCGGGATCATCGCTTTTTCAGCCGTGCGGTACTTGGCGGCGATGGCCGCGAAGACAAAGCTGAACAGCAGCGAAAAAGCCAGCGCCGTGAACATGCGCAGGATGGTGCGCAACAGGTAGTACGGCAGGTAGATCGGGTCCAGCGAGATGGGCAGTTCTTCGCCGACGGCGAAGGGGCGGCTCATCTGCGAGGCGCCGTAGGCCATGGCGGCCAGCACCACCAGGACCAGGGGCAGCAGCGCCCAGTCCCAGCGGTTGGGCGAGGAGCGGGACGACGAGGACGGGCGGGTCCGGGTGCTGAAAAGCTCGAACATGTCGGCAATGCTCCAGGGAGCGGCGGGGAAAGGCCCGCGCATTGAAGCATAACCAGATGACGTGTCTCTGAACGGAAAACGACTGAAATCTGTCTGTAATACGGGACGGCTCGCGCCGTCCCGCCGTCAGCGTTGCAGGGACTCCCAGCTTTTCATCAGTCGCTTGACCGACACCGGCATGGGCGTGCGCAATTCCTGCGCAAACAGCGCCACCCGCAGCTCTTCGAGCAGCCAGCGGAATTCGTCCAGGCGCGGGTCGGGCGCCCCCTTCAGGGCCGAGCGGGCCCGCTGGTACTGGGTGAGCAGCGGCGCCATTTCGGCCACCAGCTTGGCATCCCGCCCCGGGTCGGCGCGCAGCTTGTCGATGCGCGCCACGGCCGCCTTCAGGTAGCGCGGAAAGTGGGACAGCTGGGCGTACGGGGTGTCGCGGATGAACCACTTGGGCATCAGCGCCCCCAACTGCTGCTGCAGGTCGGCGTAGGCGGACGCGTGCGGCTTGGCCTGCGGCAGCTTGCGCTGCAGGGCCGCGTATTCCGTCAGCACCGTGCCGGCCAGGCGCGCGACTTCCTGGGCCAACAGGCCCAGGCGGCCCTTGCCTTCGGCCCGGCGGGCCTCGAACTGCTGCTCGTTGACCGGCCAGGGCTCGGCCAGGCAGGCCTGGCCCAGGGCGCAGTCGATGATCTGGTCGCGCAGTTCTTCCTGCGTACCCAGCGTCATGTAGAGCATGCTGATCCTGGTAAGGTCGGCCAGGTTCTTTTCCAGGAACTTGACCTGCTCGCGCAGGCCCAGCCGGAACAGCTTGAGCAGGCCGGCGCGGTGGGCCTTGCGGGCCTCGTCCGGGTCGTCGAACACGTCCAGGTCGCAATGCGCGCCCCGATCGACCAGCGCCGGATAGCCGATGACCGACCGGCCGCGGCGCTTGATCTCGAGGATCTCCGGCAGCGGGCCGAACGACCAGGAGGTCAGGTTTTCATGCGCCAGCGCCTGGGCCACCTGGGTGTCGCTGGCGGCCAGTTGCTGGAAGGTGGCCTGGGCCTGCTTGCCGAATTCGGCGCGCAGCTGGGCCAGGTTGCGGCCGGCGGACAACATGCGGCCGTGTTCGTCGACCACCCGGAAGTTCATGAACAGGTGGGCCGGCAGGGTTTCCAGCTTGAAATCGGCCACGGCCGGGCGCACCTGCACCTGGTCCCACATATCGGCGATCAGGGCGTCGACCAGGCCCATCTGGGGATCGGCCATGCGCTCGAACCAGCGGTCATAGAAACCGGCGGCGTAATCAGGCAGCGGCACGCAGTGGCGCCGCAGCTTCTGCGGCAGCGACTTGAGCAGCAGGTGCGCCTTTTCCTTGAGCATGCCGGGCACCAGCCATTCGCAGCGCGCCGGGTCGATCTGGTTCAGGGCGAACAGCGGCACCGACAGCGTCACGCCGTCGCGCGGCGAGCCGGGTTCGAAGTGATAGTCCAGCGCCATCGACACGCCCTGCCACTCGACCTTCTTGGGAAAGACGTCGGTAGTGACACCGGCGGCCTCGTGCCGCATGAGTTCGTCGCGCGTCAGCATCAGCTTGGCGGCCGCGGCCTTGTCCAGGCCGCCCACCCACTTTTCCAGCGTGGCGGTCTGCGAGATGTCGGCCGGCAGCTGGCGGTCGTAGAAGGCGTAGATCAGCTCGTCGTCGACCAGGATGTCCGGGCGGCGGGTCTGGTGTTCGAGCTTTTCGATGCCGGCGATCAGCTTGCGGTTGTGGGCCACGAAGGCCAGGCGCGTGTCGATCTCGCCCGGCACCAGGGCCTGGCGGATGAACAGTTCGCGCGCCTCGCGCGGATGCACGCGGCCGTACTGGATGCGCCGGCCGGTGTAGATGGTCAGGCCATACAGCGTGGCGCGTTCGTTGGCCACCACCTGGCCGGCCTTCTTTTCCCAGCGCGGGTCGGACCAGTTCTTGCGGATCAGGTGGGCGCCCACCTTTTCCAGCCAGACCGGGTCGATGCGGGCCACGCAACGCGCATACAGGCGGGTGGTCTCGACCAGTTCGGCGGCCACGATCCAGCGCCCGGCCTTCTTGACCAGGCGCGAGCCGGGGTGGATATGGAAGCGGATGTCGCGGGCGCCCTGGTAATGGCCGCCCTCGTCGCTCTTGAAACCGATGTTGCCGAGCAGGCCCGACAGCAGCGCCAGGTGCAGTTGCTCGTAGGTGGCTTCGATTTGATTGACGCGCCAGCCCTGCTCGCCCACCAGGGCGGCCAGCTGGGTGTGGACGTCGTGCCATTCGCGCAACCGGATCGGCGACAGGAAGTTCTGCCGCAACAGACCCACCAGCTTGCGCTGCGAGGCCTTGTGCTGGACCTGTTCGCCGTACCAGCGCCACAGCTTCAGGAAGGAAATGAATTCGGACTTGTCGTCGGCGAACTTGGCGTGCGCGGCCTCGGCGGCCTCGCGTTCCTGCATGGGGCGGTCGCGCGCGTCCTGCACCGACAGGGCCGAGGCGATGATCAGCATTTCGGCCAGGCATTGCTGTTCGCGCGCGGCCAGGATCATGCGCCCGATGCGCGGGTCGACCGGCAGCTTGGCCAGTTCGTGGCCCGTCTGGGTCAGCACGAACGAGGCGCCGGTGCGGGTGGCGTCGGTATCGTCGTCGACCGAGGCCAGCTCGATGGCGCCCAGTTCCTGCAGCAGGTGGTAGCCGTCGGCCACCGCGCGCCCAGGCGGCGCCTCGACGAAGGGGAACTGCTCGATGTCGTCCAGCTTGAGCGACTTCATCCGCAGGATGACCGAGGCCAGCGACGAGCGCAGCACTTCGGGGTCGGTGAAGGCGGCCCGCGCGTTGAAGTCGGCTTCGTCGTAGAGCCGGATGCAGACGCCCGGACCCACGCGGCCGCAACGACCGGCGCGCTGGTTGGCCGAAGCCCGGCTGATGGGCTCGATGCGCAGCTGCTCGACCTTGTTGCGCCACGAATAGCGCTTGATGCGGGCCAGGCCGCTGTCGACCACGAAGCGGATGCCGGGCACCGTCAGCGAGGTTTCGGCCACGTTGGTGGCCAGCACGATGCGCCGCGCATTGCCGCGCGGATGGAAGATCTGTTCCTGTTCGGCCTGCGACAGGCGCGCGTACAGCGGCAGCACCTCGGTGCCGGCCGGGTGGCGTTTGCGCAGGGCCTCGGCCGATTCGCGGATCTCGCGTTCGCCGGGCAGGAACACCAGCACGTCGCCCGGGCCGTGGCGGGCGCACTCGTCCACTGCGTCGACGATGGCGTCGATCAGGTCGCGCTCTTCGTCGCCGGACATGCGTTCGCGGTCGCGCCCGGCCTTGGCGGGGGGGTCGTCTTCGGCGGGTTCTTCCCGCACCGGGCGGTAGCGCAGTTCAACCGGATACAGGCGGCCCGAGACCTCGATGACCGGCGCGGGCTTGTCTTCGGACGCCGCGAAATGGCGGGCAAAACGCTCGGCGTCGATGGTGGCCGACGTGATGATGATCTTCAGGTCCGGGCGCCGCGGCAGCAACTGCTTCAGGTAGCCCAGCAGGAAGTCGATGTTCAGGCTGCGCTCGTGCGCCTCGTCGATGATGATCGTGTCGTAGCGGCGCAAAAGCGGGTCGCGCTGCGACTCGGCCAGCAGGATGCCGTCGGTCATCAGCTTGATGGACGCGTTGGGGCCGGTGCGGTCGTTGAAACGCACCTGGTAGCCCACCACCTCGCCCATCGGCGTATTCAGCTCTTCGGCGATGCGCTTGGCCACGGATGTCGCGGCCAGCCGGCGCGGCTGGGTGTGGCCGATCATCTTCTGGCGGCCGCGGCCCAGTTCCAGGCAGATCTTGGGCAGCTGGGTGGTCTTGCCCGAGCCGGTCTCGCCGCTGACGATCACCACCTGGTGGTTGGCGATGGCGCGCGCGATCTCCTGGCGCCGCGCGCTGACGGGCAGGTCTTCGGGGTAGGAAACGACCGGAATGGGCCGTTCGGGGCGGGGCGCCCGGCGCTCGGCCTGGGCCGCGCCGTCGGCCCGCGGTTTTCCGGGGGCACGGGTCGACCCGTCAGCCGCTTCAGGCGGCCGCGGGCGGGAAGATTCTGGCATGTACGATTTGTCCGGTTAGCTGTCTATTATATAAACGCCCCGCGGCCATATAATTTCGGCACGCCGCCCTTGCGACGGCGCGTTGACGCGGCCCCTGCCGCGTTGTTGCCACTCTCAGGAATTGCCCCGCCCATCATGCCCGACCTGGAACCAGACACCGTCTCCGCCCTTGAAGCCCCTGAATTCGCCCCTGCCCAGTTCGTCCGATGGTTCCGAGATGTGGCGCCCTATGTGCATGCGTTCCGAGGCAAGACCTTCGTGGTGGCGTTTGGCGGTGAATTGGTGCAGGCCGGCGCGCTGAACGCGCTGGTCCAGGACTTGTCGCTGCTGTCCTCGCTGGGCATCCGGCTGGTGCTGGTGCACGGCTCGCGCCCCCAGGTCAACGAACAGCTGCGCCTGAAGGGCTTCACCCAGCAATTCGACCGTGGCCTGGCGCCCACCGACGCCGCCGCGCTGGAATGCGCCAAGGAAGCCGCCGGCGAGATCCGCCTGGATATCGAGGCCGCTTTCAGCCAGGGCTTGCCCAATACACCGATGTCGCACGCCCACATCCGCGTCATTTCGGGCAATTTCGTCACCGCCCGCCCCACCGGCGTGCTCGAAGGCGTCGACTACAAGCACACCGGCCAGGTGCGCAAGATCGACGTCGACGCGCTGAAGTTCGCCATCGAAAAGGGCTCGTCGGTCGTGCTGCTGTCGCCGCTGGGCTTCTCGCCCACGGGCGACGCCTTCAACCTGGCCATGGAAGACCTGGCCACCAGCGTGGCCGTGGCGCTGCGCGCCGAAAAACTGATCTTCCTGTCCAGCGGCCAAGGCGTGCTGAACGAAGACGGCACCGTGGACACCGAACTGGCCCGCGTGGACGCCGACGGCCTGTTGGCCGCCGGCTCGCTGGACGAAGAAACCGGCGCCTACCTGCAATATGCGTCGCTGGCGGTCAAGCGCGGCGTGGCCCGCGCCCACCTGGTGCCCTTCGCGCTGGACGGCAGCGTGCTGCTCGAGATCTTCACCCACGACGGCGTGGGGACCATGGTGGTCGAAGACACCCTGGATGACCTGCGCCCGGCCACCATCGACGATGTCGGCGCCATCCTCAGCCTGATCGAGCCCCTGGAAGCCGACGGCACGCTGGTGCCGCGCCCCCGCAGCGTGGTCGAGCGCGACGTCGAGAACTTCACCGTGCTCGAGCACGACGGCGTGATCTACGGCTGCGCGGCCTTGCACACGTTCGCCGACGAGCAGATGGCCGAAATGGCCTGCCTGATCGTGCACCCCGAATGGCAAGGCTCGGGCGAAGGCGAAATCCTGCTGCGGCACATGGAATCGCGCGCCCGCGCCACCGGGGCCAAGCGCCTGTTCGTGCTGACCACCCGCACCTCGCACTGGTTCATGAAGCGCGGTTTCGTGCAGGGCGGCATCACCGATCTGCCGCGCGAAAAGCAGAACCACTACAACCGTTCGCGCAACAGCCTGGTGTTCATCAAGAAGCTGTAACGCCCGGCCCTACCCGCAGGGGCCGAAGGGGCTTGGCGCCGTCCGCGCGCCAAGCCCGCTAAAATGGCCCATTACTTATTCTTTCCGGCAGCGAACCATGGCCCGTATCGTCAACTGTGTGAAATTGAAGCGTGAAGCCGAAGGGCTGGATTTTCCGCCCTACCCCGGCGAACTCGGCACCCGTATCTGGCAGAGCATTTCCAAGGAAGCTTGGGAAGAGTGGAAGCAGGTGCAGACGCGCCTGGTCAACGAAAACCGCCTGAACCTGGCCGACGCCCGCGCCCGCAAGTACCTGCAGCAGCAGATGGAACGCTTCCTGTTCGAAGACGGCAGCGTCGAAGCCCAGGGCTACGTCCCGCCCTCGGCCTGAATCCGGCGCCGCCTCTCGCGGCAAGCCTGTGAAGCCCCTCGCCCGCGAGGGGCTTCGCGTTTTGGCGGCCCGCCCCGCCCCGCCCCGCACTGGCCTTAAGATTCCGATATCGCAGGCCGTATTAATGCTGTCATGAACGAAGAACCGAGTTCCGTCGCCACGCCCGACCTGCCCCCGGCCATCCGGCGTGCGTTGGGTATCGCCCCCGACCGCAAGCGCGGCACGCTCGACGACGTGCGGCATGTCGTCATCCTGATGCAGGAAAACCGGTCCTTCGACCACTATTTCGGCGCGCTGCCGGGCGTGCGCGGGCTGGCCGACCCGCATCGGGTGCCCACGGCCAGCGGCAACGTACTGACCCAGGTCCACGGCCGCCAGACCCTGCGCCCCTACGCGCTGCACGCCGACTACGCCAGCCACACGCCGGTGGGCTACATCACCCCGCATACCTGGGACGACGCCCAGCGCGCCTGGAACGATGGCCGCATGGACCAATGGCTGGCCGCCAAGAGCCGCCTGGGCCTGGGCGCCTACCGCCCCGACGAGGTGCCGTTCCAGACCGCGCTGGCCAACGCCTTCACCGTGTGCGATGCCTACCACTGCGCGATTCATGCCGGCACCAATCCGAACCGGCTGTTCCTGTGGACCGGCACCAACGATCCGCTGGGGCGCGCGGGCGGCCCCGCGCTGGTCAACACGTTCGACCGCCTGGGCCCGGCCGACCAGGGCTACGGCTGGACGACCTACCCCGAACGCCTGCAGGCCGCCGGCATCGACTGGCGCATCTACCAGGACATGGCGGACAACTTCCACGACAATCCGCTGGCGGGCTTTCGGCAGTACCGCCGCCAGCACGCCAGCGCGGCCGCGCAGGCCCCGTTGCGCGACCGCGCCCTGTCGACCCATACCCTGGACGACCTGGCCCGCGACGTGGACCAGGGGACGCTGCCGCAGGTGTCGTGGATCATCGCCCCCACCGCCGATTCCGAGCACCCGGAAGTCTCGTCACCCCGCCAGGGCGGCGCCTACACCGAACGGGTGCTGGATATCCTGACGCGCAACCCTGCCGTCTGGAGCGGCTGCGTGTTCCTGGTCACCTACGACGAAAACGACTGCTTTTTCGACCACATGCCGCCGCCTGCGCCGCCGGCCCGCCCCCTGGGCGGCCGGGCAGGCAGCCACTCGGGCGGCTTGTCGACGGTGGAACTGGACGGCGAATACCACGACGCCCGCCATGGCCCCAGCGCCGGTACCCCGGACGATCCTCCCGCCCTGCACGGCCGCGCCTTCGGCATGGGCCCGCGCGTGCCGATGCTGGTGGTGTCGCCCTGGAGCCGGGGCGGCTGGGTCAATTCGCAGGTGTTCGACCATACGTCGGTGATCCGCTTCCTGGAGGCCCGCTTCGGCGTGCCCGAACCCAATATCAGCGCCTGGCGCCGCGCCGTGGCGGGTGACCTGACGTCGGCCTTCGACTTCGCGGGCGACCGCGGTTCGCTGCACGCCGACAGCATCCGCCACGCCTGCGCCCTGCCCTACGCGCTGGAGGCCGTGGGCCGCATGACGGCCGACGGCGAACACTATCGCCTGACCTTCCGCAACCCAGGCACTGCCGGTGCCGTGCTGCACGTGTACGACCGCCTGGCATTGGACCGCGCCCCACGCCGCTACACCCTCGGCGCCGGCGCGCGCCTGGACGACGGCTGGCGCCTGGACGCGCAGGGCGCCTACGATCTCTGGCTGCTGGGTCCGGACGGCTTTCACCGCCAGTTCCGCGGCGACGCTCGCGATGCCGGCCTGCTGGAAGCGCAGCTGGTGCCGGTCAGTTCGGGGCTGCGCCTGCGCCTGATCAACCACGGCGACACCCCCCATCCAGCCATGATCGAATCGCACATGGGCGACGGCTGGCGCGCCATGGTCCACGTGCAGGCCGGGGGCTCGCTGGAGCTGAAATATGCCGGGTGCGAAGGCTGGTACGACCTGGAAGTCACCGCGCAGGCGCTGCCCGCCTTCGGCCGCCGCCTGGCCGGACGGATCAACGCGGGCAAGTCCGGCGTGCCCGACCCGCGGCTGTGCCAGGGCGCGGCGCTGCCGTCGGCGGCCGCTGCCAGCCTGTAGGCTCAACGCCCCCGAATAAAAAAACCCCAAGACGCCAGCGCGCTTGGGGTTTTCTGTTGCCTCACCGGCATGCGGCTGGATGCCGCCGCGGATCAGGAATCCTGCGATTCGGCGGGCGTGTCTTCTTCGCCGCGCGCCAGGCGCTCGGTGTTCTTCACGCCCGTGTGGCGCACGTCGGCGCCCTTGACCATGTAGATCACGCGTTCGGACATGTTCTTGGCATGGTCGCCAATGCGCTCGAGCGCGCGGGCGATGAAGATCATGTCGATGGCGCGCGAGATGGTGCGCGGGTCTTCGATCATGTAGGTGATCAGGTGGCGCAGCGCGCCCTTCCATTCCTTGTCGACTTCCTTGTCGCTGCGCACCACGGCGGCAGCCAGGATCGGGTCGAGGCGGGCAAAGGCGTCCAGGGCCTGGTGCAGCATGGTGCGCACGTTGGAGGCCATGTGGCGCAATTCGATCACCGGAATGTGCGGCATGTCGGCTTCGTGGATACGGCGGGCCACGGTGGCCACTTTCTCGGCCTCGTCGCCCGAGCGTTCCATGTCGGTCAGCATCTTGGACACGGCCATCAGCATGCGCAGGTCGATGGCGGTGGGCTGGTGGCGGGCCAGGATGCGGCTGATGCTTTCGTCGATCTCCACTTCGTGGCGATTGACTTCCTTTTCGCGCTCGCGCACCTTTTCAACCAGCGTCAGATCGCCGCTGGCCAGCGCGTCGATGGCCTCCTGGATCATGGCTTCGACCACGCCGCCCATTTGCAAGAACTGCGAACGGACGCTTTCCAGATCAGCGTCGAACTGCTTGTTTGTATGCTCCGTCATCCGGGCTCCCTGCGTGGTTGATCTCATTGCATTGCCCCGATATGAAAGAGTTTCTCGAGATGGGCCTGCACAACCGGCAAGGTTATGACCCAAGTGTGACAGGATTATGAATCGCGGCCCCGCCCCCGGCAAGCGCACGGGCGCGGGGCCGGCGGCCGGGGCCTCAGGCGCGGCGGTCCAGGCGGCGGATGCCGTCTTGCGTGGCCAGCAGCGCCACGTCGGCGCCGGCGATGGCGAACAGGCCGCAGGTCACGACACCGGCCAGGTTGTTGACGCGGGCTTCCAGGCCCGGCGCGTCGGTGATCGACAGGCCGGCCACGTCCAGGATGACGTTGCCGTTATCGGTGACGAAACCCTCGCGCAGGCGCGGCTGGCCGCCCAGCGCAACCATGGCGCGGGCCACGGCTTCACGCGCCATGGGTATGACTTCGATCGGCAGCGGGAACTTGCCCAGCACCTGCACCAGCTTGGATTCGTCGACGATGCAGACAAAGCGCTCGGCCACCGAGGCCACGATCTTTTCGCGCGTCTGCGCGCCGCCGCCGCCCTTGATCATGTGCAGGTTGGCGTCGATTTCGTCGGCGCCATCCACATACAGGGGCATGGAGGTCACGTCGTTCAGGTCCAGCACCTTCAGGCCATGACCCGCCAGGCGCGCCGCGCTGCGCTCGGAACTGGCGACCGTGCCCCCGATACGGCCCTTGAAGCGCGCCAGGCCGTCAATGAAGAGATCGGCCGTGGAGCCGGTGCCCACGCCGATGATGACATCGGGGCCGGCGACCTGTTCAACGAGTTCCAGGGCCGCGTCGGCGGCTTGCTGCTTGAGTTCTTGCTGGGTGAGCATGGCAGGAAAAAATGCGGTTCAGGTGAGTAGAGCGGGGAAATTTAGCATGCGGCCGCGGCCGGCCAGGCGCGCGCCAGGATCTCCGCGACATCGGTGCCCCCTTCCAGCTCGCCGAAGACGCCGCCCAGGGCCCCGAGCCGGTTGACGACAAAGCCCTGCGCCACGGCCTGTGGCGCGTGCCGGATCAGCAGGGCGGCCTGCCACAACCGCGCCAGTCCGCAAGCGATGCGGCGGGCCTGGAACTCGGCCTGCGCCGGGTCCGCCAGCAGCCCGCGCCAGGCCGCCAGCGCGGCATCGAATTCGCGGTACTGGCCGGTGGCGGGCGCGAGTTCGCTTTCGAGCGCCGGCAACGCCTCGGGTTCGCGCTGCAAGGCCCGCAGCACGTCCAGTGCCATCACGTTGCCCGAGCCTTCCCAGATGGAATTGACCGGGGTTTCGCGGTACAGGCGCGGCATCGGCCCCTCTTCGACGTAGCCGTTGCCGCCCCAGGCTTCCATGCATTCGGCGACCGCCGCGATCGCCCGCTTGCATACCCACAGCTTGGCGGCCGGCGTGCCCACCCGCGCCAAGGCGCGCGCGCCGGCGTCGCCGCGTTCGTCCACCGCCCGCGCCAACCGCAACGCCAGCGCCTGCGCGGCCTCGGATTCCAGCGCCAGGTCGGCCAGCACATTGCGCATCAGTGGCTGCGCCAGCAGCGGCTTGCCGAAAGCCTGGCGATGGCCCGCGTGGTGCAGCGACTGCACCACGGCCTGGCGCAGCAGCGCGGCGCTGCCCAGCACGCAATCGAGCCGGGTGGTGGCCGCCATTTCCAGCAGCACCGCCAGCCCGCGGCCGGGTTCGCCCACCATGGCGCCCCAGGCGTCCTCGAATTCGACCTCGGCGCTGGCATTGCTGTGATTGCCCAGCTTGTCCTTCAGGCGCCGGATGCGGACGGCATTGCGCGGGCCGCCCGGTATCCAGCGCGGCACGAAAAAGCAGCTGAGGCCCGCGTCCGTCTGGGCCAGCACCAGGTGGGCGTCGGCCTGCGGCACCGAGAAGAACCATTTATGCCCCACGATGCGATACGCGCAGCCGCGGCCGGCCGGGCCCAGGGGTTCGGCCCGCGTGGTGACGGCACGCAGATCCGACCCGCCCTGCTTCTCGGTCAGTCCCATCCCGATCAAGGCGCCGCGCTTGCCGGCCAGCGGCGCGTCGGCGCCATCGAATTCGCGCGAGAACAGCACCGGCAGCCAGTCGCCGCCGTAATCGACCACGCCGGCCGGTTCGCGCTGCAGCAGCGGCACAGCGGCGAAGGTCATGGTGGTGGGGCACAGCGTGCCGGCCTCGACCTGGCCCTGCATCAGGTAAGCCGCCGCGCGCGCCACCTGGGCGCCAGGCACCGGCTGCGCCCAGGCCCGGCTATGCAGGCCGCGGGCGGCGATACCGCCCATCAGCAGTTGCCAGGCCGGATGGAATTCCACATGGTCGATGCGGTGGCCGCCGCGGTCGTAGGCCAGCAGCCGCGGCGGGCAGCGGTTGGCCTCGGCACCCGCGGCCAGCGTCTGGGCGCGGCCCAGCCAGGCCCCATGCGCGGCCAGGTCGCCGGCCCAGGCCCCGGCGCCCTCGCGAACGAGGGCCTCGCGCAAGGCCGGGTCGGTCTCGTACAACGAATAGTCTTCCAGGGGCGGAACCTGGTTCAGAACGGTATGGGTCGCGAACGAAGTCATGCTGGCTCCCGGCGATGCGTTGATGCGCCGCGCGTGACGGGCGCGCGGCGTTGCCCTGCCCGGCGCGCCCCAGCCTATCGGGCGATGGGCGCCACCCGCTGCCACGGCCGCAGGGCTTCGACCTGGGCAGCCAATTCCAGCAGCCAGGCCTCGCTGCCCAGCGGGCCCATGACCTGGATGCCGATGGGCAGGCCGTCGGCGGACAGGCCGAAGGGAATGGAAATGGCCGGCATGCCGGTCAGGTTGGCCAAAGGCGCAAACGGCGAATAGCCGATCACGCCCTTCTTGCCCAGACGGTAGGCCAGGTAGTCGGCGTTGTCCATGGCGTAGCGGCCGATGGGCGCAGGCAACTGGGCCAGCACGGGTGACAGGAACAGGTCGTGGCCCTGCGCGCCCTCGCGATGCAGGAAGCGACCGATGCGCCGCGTGATCTCGTGGCAGGTATCCACGCAGGCCACGTACTGCGCGCCCGAAATGGCGCGCGCATACTCGCGCGCCCCCAGCGTGGTCGGCTGCAGCTCGTCGGCGGCCAGCCGGCGGTTGCGGACGGCGACGAAACTGTCGATGGCGTTGGCCGCGGCGCTGGCGATCAGGGGCAGCATGGGCGACAGCACTTCTTCCGATCCCACGGGCGGCGCGGCCGTGACGAGTTCATGGCCCAGGCCGGCGAAGAAGCGGGCTGCCTCTTCGACCGCGGCCGCGACTTCAGGGTCGATCGCCGCGCCTTCGTAGGTGGTGCTGAGATAGGCGATGCGGCGGCGCGGCGCGCCGTGCGGGTCGGCAGCCACGCGCGAGACGATGTCCAGGTAGGTGTGCAGCGGCTTGGCAGGCGACGCATACGGCGCGCCCACGTCAGCCCCGGCGCTGATATCGAGCGAGGCGGCGCAATCGCGCACCGACAGGGTCATCATGTGTTCGGTGGCCAGGCCGCCCCAGCCTTCGCCCTTGAGCGGACCCAGCGGCATCATGCCGCGCGAGGGTTTCAGGCCCAGCACGCCGCAACACGACGCCGGAATGCGGATGGAGCCGCCGCCGTCGCTGCCGTGCGCAATGCGCACCATGCCGCTGGCCAGCGCCGCGCCCGCGCCGCCGCTGGAGCCGCCGGCGCTGTGTCCGGTCTTCCAGGGGTTCTGGGTGGGCGCGCCGTAGACCGGCGATTCGGTGGTGGGGCTCAAGCCGAGTTCAGCGCTGGTGGTACGGCCGAACGGAATGAGGCCGGCGCGGCGGTAGCGCTTGACGATGTTGGCGTCGACCGACCATTCGACCTTGCCATACAGCACCGACCCCATCGTGCTGGGCAGGCCCAGCGCGGCGGTGCCCAGGTCCTTGAGCAAGGTAGGCACGCCCAGGAAGGGGCGTTCGCGCAGCAGCGCCAGTCGTTGCGGGGAAGTCAGGCTGGCCAATTCCTGGTCGAGCGACTTGGCCAGGTCCAGCCCCAGTTCGGCCTGCACTCCGCAGGCGGCGTTGATCGTGGGGTTGCGCGCCGCCACCCTTTCCACGGCTTGCTGCATCGCGGCAAGCGCTGTCGTGGCCCCCTGGGCGATATCGGCGCCCAGCGCCATCGCGTCGAAGGAAGAGGAATCAAGTCGGTCAGCGGTGCCCATGCTTACGATGCTCCAGATATCGACGGCGAATTGCCGCAATGATGAGGATATCGACAGACCGCCCCGGTCACAAGCGCGGACGGGGCCGGATCGGGCAGCCGCGGGCCGCGCGCTGCGTTTGCGGACGAAGTCGGACCCGTTGCGCCCGACTTGCGGAATCAGTTCGCGGCGGGTGGCGGGGGGACGCCGTCGGTCTCGGCGTCGCCCGCCGCTTCGGCATCCGCGTCGTCGCTACCTTCGCTACCCAGCAGGCGCAGCGCATCCGCTTCCGGCAGCGCCTCGACGCTTTTCAGGTTGCGCAGCATGGCGCGGGTGCGCACTTCGGTCTGACCGATCTTGCTGCTGGCGGTGTCCAGCGTCTTCTTGACGCCGGCCAGCGCATCGCCGAACTTGCCGAATTCCGTCTTGACCGCGCGCAGCACCTGCCAGACCTCGGACGAACGCTGCTCGATGGCCAGCGTGCGAAAGCCCATCTGCAGACTGTTGAGCAGCGCGGCCAGGTTGCTGGGCCCGGCGACGTTGATGCGCAGGTCATGCAGGCGATCCAGCAACCCCGGGCGCCGCAGCACTTCGGCATACAGGCTTTCGGTGGGCAGGAACATGATGGCGAAATCGGTGGTGTGCGGCGGCGCCACGTACTTGGACGCGATCAGGCGCGCCTGCACCTCGACCGCCTTGCCCAGCGCGGCGCCCGCGGCCTTGACTCCCTCGACGTCGGCGGCGTCCTGCGCATCCATCAGGCGTTCGTATTCTTCCTTGGGAAACTTGGCATCGATGGGCAGCCAGACCGGCGCGCCGCCGTCGCCGCGGCCCGGCAGGCGGATGGCGAATTCCACCACCGCGTCGCTGCCCGGCACCGGCTTGATGTTGCTGGCGTACTGCTCGGGCGTCATGTTGTCTTCGATCAGCCGCGCCAGCTGCACTTCGCCCCACGTGCCGCGCGACTTGACGTTGGTCAGCACCCGCTTGAGGTCGCCCACGCCGGCGGCCAGTGCCTGCATTTCGCCCAGGCCCTTGTGCACGGCTTCCAGGCGGTCGGACACCTGCTTGAACGACTCGCCCAGGCGCTGTTCCAGGGTGGCATGGAGCTTTTCGTCCACCGTGCGACGCATCTCATCGAGCTTGGTACTGTTGTCTGCCTGCAACGCTTGCAGGCGCTCGTCTACCGTCGTGCGCACTTCCATCAGGCGACGCTCGTTGATCTGGATCAGCCCCTGCAATTGCTCACTGAAACCCGTGGCGAAACGGCCCAGGGACTCGGCCGATTCGGCGCGGGCGGCCTGGGCGTCGCGGGTCAGCGCGGCGCGCAGGTCGCCGTGGGATTGCGCCAATTCCTGGCGCAGCGCGCGGGTGGATTCCGCAAATTCGGTGCGCAAGCCGCGCTGGCCCTCGGCGATATCGGCGCGCAGGGCCCGTTCGGTGCGCTCCAGGCCGTCCAGCAGCGCATCCAGTCTGACATCGTGGCTGGGACGCGACAGCCACGCCATCAGCGCGGCCAGGCTGGCCAGCACCGCGCCGCCGGCGGCAATCCAAAGCAGAACGTCATTCGACAAGGCAAACCCCTACGCCGCGCCCACGGCGGCCGTCCGAAATTATAGGGCCGCATCCCTGTTGCTGTAGCTATCCGAAACGACTTGGCGGGCGCCCCGCAAGACCAATGGCAAGCAAGAGCATTAAACTGTTAACAACATATATAAGAACCTTAAAAAGAGTTGAATACCGCTGATCTTCCCCCATCCTGTCCGGCCGCCGTCGACTTCGGCTCCGTCTTCGGTCCATTGAACCTCAATGACGAGACGCCCGTCGCCATCGGCGGCGACCGACACATCTTCCAGCATCCCCATGCCCCTTCGCTGCTGGTGAAGGTGATGGACATGCAGGCGCGCGCCGTCTACCTGGACGCACGTCCCTTCAAGCGTTGGTACAAGCAATACCAGCGTGAAAGCGCCTACCGCGTCTACCTGAACGAAATCACGGAATACGTCACCACCACCACCCGACCGTCGGGCGTGTGGCAGGTGCCGATGGCCCGCATCCTGGGCGTGGCCCAGACCACGCTGGGCCTGGGCCTGCTGGTCGAAAAGATCACCGACGGCCAGGGCAATATCGCCCCCACGGTGGCCGACCTGGCCCGCCAGGGCAAGATGGATGCGGATCTGTCCGCGCAACTGGACGAATTCATCGAAGACCTGGCCGATGCCCACGTCGTGCTGCACGATCTGTCGGCCAGCAACATCGCCTGTGGCCAGAATGCGGACGGCAAGTCGGGGCTGTTCCTGATCGACGGCTTCGGCGTGCTGCCGCTGGTGCCGGTGTATGCCTGGAGCAAGCGGCTGAACCGCAAGCGCATCCAGCGCAAATACGCCGACATGCGCGCCGCCATGGCACGGCGGGCTCGTGAAGCCGCCTTGCGGGCGGCCAGCCAGGATCAATCGCAAGCGCAGGCCTGACGGCCCCTCTCGAACCGTCCGGCGCCGGGAGGCGCTCGCCGTTCAGGGCGCGTGCGGCAGCAGCGCCCCCTCCCGATCCACCCATTGATAGTCGCGCCCCGCCACCTGCCCCCGGCGCAACGGGTTGCGGGTGCAGAAGGCCGCATAGGCCGGGTCGACGTAGCGGTATTCCAGGTGTTCGTCGCGCCCCGGCGGAATGCCCAACCGGGTGGTGCTGATCAGCGCCGGCGGCGCCTCGCCCACGTCTTCCACATAGAGCGCGTGCGGATCGAAACGGCGCGCGTCCCAGTCCGGCACTTTCAGGCCCAGCGCCCGGCACAGCAGCGTCTGGCCCGCACACAGCCTGGCGAGCGGCCGCGGCTGTCCTTGGGCATCGGGGTTCAACTGCTGCATGCGGGCCAGCGCGTCGGGGCCGGACAGCGCGTCGGTCCAGGGGTAGGCGGACTTGATCAGCACGGCGTTGCCGGGCCCCGCCGCGCTGAAATTGAGCGAGTCGCCCCCACGCGCGTAGTACATATAGACCACGCCCCCGTCCATGAACAGGGCACGGCGCTTGTGCGTGTAGCCCAGCGACGCATGGCTGCCTTTTTCTTCCAGGTAATAGGCTTCGGTCTCGATGATGCGGGCCGACAGCCACAGGTCGCCGACGCGGTGGCGCACCACCTTGCCCAGCAGGTCGCGCGCAAGCGTGCGGGCGTCACGATTGAAAAAGGCATCGGGCAGCGCGTTGCCCGCGCGGCGCGATGCCTGGTTGGCCGGGGTGGCCACGGCGTCAGGCGAAACGTTCGCCGTAACGCTTTTCGCTGAAGCCGACGCCGACTTCGCCATCGGGCGTGACGGTGACCGGGCGGCGCACCAGCGCGGGGAACTCGGCGATCAGCTGGGTCCATTGTGCATCGGTGGCGGGCGTCTTGCGGTCGTCGGGCAGATTGCGCCAGGTCATGGAAGCGCGGTTGACCAGTTTTTCCCAGCCGCCGACCTTGCCGGACCACGCCTTCAGGGTGGCGGCAGGCACGGGATGGTCGCGGTAGTCGATGAACTCGTGGTCGACGCCGTGTTCGGTCAGCCACTCGCGCGCCTTGACGCAGGTGCTGCACTTGGTCAGGCCATACAGGGTGGTTTGCTTCATTTGGGTTCGGACTCCTTGCGCCATTGCATGCGATTGGCCAGGATCACGCAGGTGCCCACCGCCAGGATGAACAGGGTGGCCAGCGCGTTGATCTCGGGTTTCAGGCCCAGCCGCACGCGGGAGAAGACTTCCATCGGCAGCGTGCTGGAACTGGGGCCGGACAGGAACGACGCCAGCACGACGTCGTCCAGCGACAGGGTGAACGACAGCAGCCACGCCGACGCCAGCGCCGGTGCGATCAGCGGCAGCGTGATCTTGAAGAACACGGTGATGGGCGTGGCACCCAGGTCCAGCGCGGCTTCTTCGAGCGAGCGGTCCAGGTCGCGGATGCGGGTCTGGATCACCACGGCCACGAACGCCATGCACAGGGTCACGTGCCCCACCCAGATCGTGAAGATGCCGTTCTCGGCGGGCCAGCCCAGATGGCCGCGCAGTTCCACGAACATCAACAGCAGCGAGATGCCCAGCACCACTTCAGGGATGACCAGCGGCGCGCTCAGCATGCCCACGTACAACGCGAAACCGCGGAACCGCCCCATGCGCCCCAGCACGTAGCCCGCCCAGGTGCCGATGATGACGGCGGCCGTGGCCGTCATGGCGGCGATGCGGAACGACAGCCAGGCCGCGCGCAGCAGTGCGTCGTCGTTGAACAGCGAGTGGTACCAGCGGAACGAGAAGCCGGTCCAGGACGTGACGGCGGGCGATTCGTTGAACGAGAACACCATCAGGCTGATGATGGGCACGTACAGGAAGAAGTAGCCCAGCCCCAGCACGACGGCGCGCAAAGTCTTGTTGGGACCGTTCATTTGCGGCCTCCGGTTGCCAGTTCCTGCTGCTTGACCTGGTTGTACTGGAACAGCGCCAGGGGCACCAACAGCAACAGCACCATCACGCAGGTCACCGCCGAGGCCATCGGCCAGTCGGTATTGTTGAAGAACTCGTTCCACATGACCCGGCCCATCATCAGCGTGTTGGCGCCGCCCAGCATTTCGGGAATGACGTATTCGCCGACCGCCGGAATGAACACCAGCATGGCGCCGGCAATGACGCCCTGGCGCGACAGCGGCACGGTAATCTGCCAGAACGCCTGCCAGGGCTTGGCGCCCAGGTCGTAGGCGGCCTCCAGCAGGCGCAGGTCCATCTTCACCAGCGTGGCGTACAGCGGCAGGATGAAGAACGGCAGGTAGGCGTAGACCATGCCGATGTACACCGCCAGGTCGGTCCGGTAGATTTCGAGCGGGCTGGAAATGATGCCCAGCCACTGCAGGAAATTATTCAAGAGGCCGTCGTTGCGCAGGATGCCGACCCAGGCATACACCCGCAAGAGCAGCGAGGTCCAGAACGGCAGGATCACGCCCAGCAGCAGCAGGTTGCGCACGCCGGGCGAGGAGCGCGCGATGTAGTAGGCAATGGGATAGCCGATCAGCACGCAGGCAAGCGTGGTGATGGCGGCGATCTTGACCGAGCTGAGGTAGGTGGCGAAATACAGGCTGTCGGTGAACAGCAGGATGTAGCCGCGCAGGTGCAGGCTGAACTGCACCGCTTCGTCCTTGAATTCCGCCAGCGACGTGTACGGCGGAATGCCGAACTTGAGTTCGGCGAAGCTGATCTTGAACACCAGCAGGAAAGGCACCAGCAGGAACAGCACCAGCCAGGCGAACGGCGGCACCACCGCCAGCGCCCGGCCCGAGGGCAGCCAGTCGCGGGGCGAAAAGCGGATCATGACGCCAGCACCGTCGCGCTGTCGGCGTCCCAGCTGACGAAGATCTCTTCGTCGATGCCCGGGGCGTCCATTTGCGCCAGCAGCAGGCTGGGCACGCTGGCTTCGACCATCGCGCCGGAATCCAGGCGGATCTGGTAGAGCGCGTAGCTGCCCATCCAGGCCATGTGGCTGACCATGCCGTGGGCCCAGTTGTAGTCGCCTGCGGGCTGTTCGCGCGACACCACCATGCGCTCGGGGCGGATGGAAACGTGCACGTCCATGCCCAGGGGTTCGCTGACGCCGTGGCTGACGTACAGCGGCCGGCTCAGCTCGGGGCTTTCGATGGCGACGTGGTCAGGTTCGTCGACCACGATGGTGCCGGTGAACATGTTGGTCGAGCCGATGAAGCTGGCGACGAAACGCGAGTTCGGGAAGGCGTAGACGTCTTGCGGCGTGCCGCATTGGACGATCTGGCCGTCGGTCATGACGGCCAGGCGGTGGGCCATGGTCATGGCTTCTTCCTGGTCGTGCGTGACCATGATGCAGGTCACGCCCACCTGTTCGAGGATCTTGACCAGTTCGATCTGCGTCTTCTGGCGGATCTGCTTGTCCAGCGCCGACATGGGTTCGTCAAGCAGCAGCAGCTTGGGCCGCTTGACCAGGCTGCGCGCCAGGGCGACGCGCTGCTGCTGGCCGCCGGACAGCTGGTTGGGCTTGCGGCGCGAATAGCCCGCCATCTGGACCAGGTCCAGCGCCTCGAACACGCGGTCGTGGATTTCGGCGCGATCCACGCCTTCCTGTTTCAGGCCGAAGGCCACGTTGGCCTCGACCGTCATGTGCGGGAACAGCGCGTAAGACTGGAACATCATGTTCACGGGCCGACGATACGGCGGCACGCTGGTGATGTCTTCGCCATCGAGCAGGATCTGGCCGGAGGTGGCCTCCTCGAAGCCGGCCAGCATCCGCAGCAAGGTCGACTTGCCGCTGCCGGAGCTGCCCAGCAACGCGAAAATCTCGTTGCGCTTGACCGAAAGATTGACGGAACGGACGGCGACCACATCGCCAAAGATCTTCACCACATCGGCCACCCGGACGAACTCGTCCGGGTCAGCCGAATGCTGCGCCGAGTAACGGCTATCGGTCATGATGGCTATCGTCCGGACTTGAGCTCGGCCCACATGCGGGTTTGCAGGCGTTGGATGTTCAGGGGCTGGGCCTTGATGACGTACAAGGTCTTGGAGACCTCGGGCGACGGGTAGATCATGGGGTTGTCGGCCACGTCCTTGACCACGTACTTGCGCGCCTCTTTGTTGGCGTTCGGATAGAACATGGTGTTGGTGATGGCGGCATGCACCTGGGGCGTTTCAATGTAGTTGATGAACGCCAGGGCTTCTTCGGGGTGCGGGGCGTCCTTGGGGATGACCATCAGGTCGAACCACGCCGGGGCGCCACCCTTGGGAATGAAGTAGTTCACTTCGTAGGACTTCTTGGCTTCCTGGGCCCGCTTGCGCGCGATCATGACGTCGCCCGAGAAGCCATAGACCATGCAAAGGTCGCCCACGGCCAGCTCGTCGATGTAGCCGGACGAGCTGAACTGGCGGATGTACGGACGGATCTGTTTCAGCACGTCCAGCGCGGCCTTGTAGTCGTCGGCGCTGGTGCTGTTGGGATCTTTGCCCAGGTACTTGAGCACGGCCGGGAATACCTGCGCGGCCTCGTCCAGCATCGAGATGCCGCATTCCTTCAACTTGGCGGCATTTTCGGGCTTGAAGATCATGTCCCAGTTGGCCAGGTCGACGTTGTCGCCCATGATCTGCTTGACCTTGGTGACGTTGTAGCCCAGGCCGTTGGTGCCGTAGCCCCAGGGCACGGCGTACTCATTGCCGGGGTCGACCGAGGCGACCAGCGCCATCACGTCGGGATCCAGGTACTTCCAGTTGGGGATCTTGGACTTGTCCAGCTTCTGGAACAGGCCGGCCTCGATCTGGCGCGAAGCGTAGTGCGTGGACGGGACAACGACGTCGTAACCCGATTTGCCAGCCAACAGCTTGGCCTGCAGGGTGTCGTTGCTGTCGTAGACGTCGTAGCGGACCTTGATGCCGGTTTCCTTTTCGAAACCCGGGATCGTGTCCGGAGCCGTGTATTCGGCCCAGTTGTAGACGTTGACGACCTTGTTCTGCGCCACCGCGGCCGACGTGGCTGCCGTGACCAGCATCGTGCCTAGCGCCCAGCGCATTCCCGCCCTTAGTTTCATTACCAGCCCCCCAGCTATCCGCCGTAAGTTACAGGAGTACCAAAAGGCGAAATCATAAAGCTTTTTAGCAAGGACCTGACCAACTTTACCGGCAGATTTAGCCGAATTTGCCGCAATTAGGCCCCGATTGCGATGTATCGGGTGCCCGATGGCTTACGGCTGCACGCCCACGCCCCAGGCGGTCCAGTAACTGTCGCGCAATTTGAGCCAGAAGCGCTCGCCGTCTTCGCCGGCCACCTTCACCAGCGACCGGCGCAGGCGGTCCAGGTTGCCCTGGCGCTGGCGGTCCGACAGGCCGCCCTGGGTGCCGCGGTCGAAGTCGATCAGCCAGACCCGGCCATCGGAACCGATCAGGATGTTGAAGGCGTTCAAATCGGCATGCCAGACACCGGCCCGGTGCATCCGCACGATGGCCTCGGCCACCGGCTGCCACAGGGGCTCGGCCAGGGCCTGGGCCAACGGCCGCACGCCCGGAATGCGCTCGACGATGATGGCGGCGCGATAGGTGGGCCCCTGGCGCCAGTAGGCGGCGGCCAGCGGCGCCGGCACCGGCAGGCCCTGGGCGCGCATCGCGGCCAGCAAGCGGAATTCGCGGAAGCTGCGGCTGCGGTCTTCGCCCGCCCACAGATAGGTGTCGCGGCTGATCCTGGCAATGAGGCCGCCGCGGCGGTAGCGCCGCAGCACCCCCTGCCAGCCCTGCCCCTGCACGAACCAGGCGGCCTGGCGGCCACCGGCATCCACCGGCCGGGCCCGGTCGCCATAGTGGGACGGGTTGAAGATGTCCGGCCCTGACTCGCCCAGGCGGGCGTCGCTGAGCATGGCACCGGCCAGCGGTGCGGGCCAGGCCTGGCGCCGGGCGCCCGAGGCGTCCCGCTCAGCCTTCACGATTGCGCATCCAGTCGGCCACGCCGAAGAACGACTGCAACAGGCGTTCGACCAGCGCGGGTTCGATGCCTTCGTCCTCCATGGCCCGGCCCATGCACGCAACCCATTGATCGCGTTCGACAATACCGATCGAGAACGGCAGGTGACGAGCCCGCAGCCGGGGATGGCCGAAGCGCTGGATATAGTGGTCGGGGCCGCCGAAGTAGCCGCACAGGAACCAGAACAGCTTGTCGCGGGCCTCGTCCAGGCTGGGGCCATGGGCGGCCCGCAGCGCCTTCAGGTCGGGCTCGATGTCCATCAGGTCGTAGAAGCGGTCGACCAGGGCGCGCACGCCGGGTTCGCCGCCCAGAAGGTCGAAAATGCTGCGGGAAATATCCACGGGTTCGGTAATGATCTGCACGCGGGAACTCATCAGGTTTCTCTCAGGGTGACCAGGGGCGGGGTGCGCAGCACGCCGCGCAGCGCCAGCGCGCCGCCGGCCCAGGCGCCGAGCATACCCGCGCCGACCCCGACCAGCCAGGGCCAGAGGCTGAGGGTAATGGTGAAATCGAACACCTGGGTTGATAAAACCCAAGCGATCACGGTGGCGCCGGCCGCGGCCAACAGGCCGGCCAGGCCGCCGACGGCCCACAATTCGATGCGCTGCGACCGCGCCAGCTGGCTGCGGGTGGCGCCCAGCGCACGCAGCACGGCGGCTTCACGCATGCGTTCGTCGCGGGTGGCGGTCAGGGCGGCCGACAGCACCAGCACGCCGGCCGCCAGGGTGAACAGGAACAGCAGTTGCACCGCCCGCCCGACCTCGTTCAGCACCGATTGCAACTGCTGCAGGATGGCGCCGACGTCGAACACGGTCAGGTTGGGAAACTGCCGCACCAGGCCGGGCAGCACCTGCGCCTTGTCGGGCGGCAGATAGAAAGACGTGATCCAGCTTTGCGGCATGTCGGCCAGGGACTTGGGCGTGAGAATGGCGAAAAAATTGACGCGCATCGTATCCCAATCGACCCGGCGGGTGCTGGACACCGCCACTTCCACCTGCTGGCCGGCCACGTCGAAGGTCATCTTGTCGCCCAGCTTGATGCCCAGGGTCTTGGCCAGGCCCGATTCCAGCGACACCTCGGCCGACCCCGGCGTCAGCCAGCGGCCTTGCTCGATGCGGTTGGACGACGGCATGTCGTCGCCATAGGACAGGTTGAATTCGCGATCCACCAGCCGCTTGGCGCGCGGCTCTTCGTAGTCGTCCGGCCCCACCGGCTTGCCGTTCACGGCGATCAGCCGGCCCCGCACCATCGGCGACAGCACGATGCCGCCCAGGCCTTCGCGGGTCAGCGCGTCGGTCACGGCCTGGCGCTGGTCGGGCTGCACATTGATCAGGAACCGGTTCGGCGCATCCGGCGGCAGCGTGCGCTGCCAGCCCTGGATCAGGTCGGTGCGGGTCATGGCCAGCAGCAGCAAGGCCATCAGCCCCACCGCCAGCGCGCAGACCTGCGTGATGGTGGCGGCGCGGCGCCGCACCACCCCGGCCAGCGCAAAGCGCAGGGCCGGCAGGCCCGCCGCCAGGCCGCGCAGCCGCGCCAGGCCCAGGATGCACAGCCAGGCGACCAGCGCGAACACGGCGAACGCGCCCAGGAACCCGCCCGCCACCACGCCGCCCAGCCTGGCATCGCCGGCGAACCACCAGATCAGCAAGGCAAAACCGACGGCACCCACGACATAGCCGGTGGCGCTGCGGGCGCTGATCGAATCCGCGTCGCGCCGCAGCACCCGGGCCGGCGGCACATGGCGCAACTGCGCCAGGGCGGGCAAGGCAAAGCCCAGCAACAGCAGCAGGCCGGTCAGCAGCCCTTGCAAGGCGGGGATGGCCGACGGCGCCGGCAAGGCCGTGTCGATCAGCGAGGCCAGCACCATCACCAGCACCTGGTGCACGGCATAGCCCAGCAGGCAGCCCGCCGCCGACGCGAACAGG
This sequence comes from Achromobacter sp. 1014246743, assembly GCF_059760725.1. NCBI lineage: Bacteria > Pseudomonadati > Pseudomonadota > Betaproteobacteria > Burkholderiales > Alcaligenaceae > Achromobacter > Achromobacter sp. 1014246743. Next base: position 4,386 of record NZ_JCBANA010000047.1, on the reverse strand, counting down.
CCGACCAGCGCGAATTCCAGCGTCAGCATGCGCGACACCTGCGACTGCACCGCGCCCAGGCAGCGCATGACGGCAATGCCGTCGCGGTGCCGGGTCATGTAGCGGCCCGCCGCCAGCGCCACCGCCACCGCGGAAATCAGCACCGCCAGCAACGCCACCAGCGACAGGAAGCGCTGCGCCCGATCCAGCGTGCGGCGCACTTCGGGCCGGCCGGATTCCAGCGTGGCGACCTTCTGGCCCCGTTTCAGATTCTGGTTGAGCCAGGTGGAATACCCCGCCACGGCGTCCGGCTCGCCCGCGGCCAGGAGGGCATAACCGATACGGCTGCCCGGCGCGATCAGGCCGGTGGCCGGCAGGTCGCTGGCGCGCAGCAGCACCCGCGGCGCGACGTTCACAAACTGCATGCCGCGGTCGGGTTCGTAAGTGATGACACGGTCGATGCGCAGGTGGGCATCGCCCACATTAAGGGTGTCGCCCACTTTCAGGCCCAGCAGCGACAGCACCTGGGCATCCACCCAGACCGCCCCCTCGGGCGGGATCTCGCGCGTCGGCGCATCCGGGCTGAACGGCGCATCCGCCACCCGCAGCGCCCCGCGCAGCGGATACCCCGGTTCGACCGCCTTCAACGCGGCCAGCTGGGCGCCGTCGCCCGCACTGACCATGGACGGGAACTGCCAGGTGCTGGACACCTGCAGCCCGCGTTCGCGCGCCTGGTCCATGAAGGCCGCCGGCACCGGCTCGTCGGCATCCAGCACCAGGTCCGCCCCCAGCATCTGTCCGGCGTCGCGTTCCAGCGCCCGGCTGACGCGATCGGCCAGGAAGCCGACGCTGGTCACCGCCGCCACCGCCACCACCAGGGCCAGCACCAGCAGCCGCAGCTCGCCGGCGCGGGCGTCGCGCATCATCATGCGGGCGCCCAGCGCCAGGGTGGTCCAGAAACCGGGGCGCCGGGCCCGCGAGACATCAGGGAAATCCATCATCTGCCAATGTTAACCAACGGCCGGAATGGGGGCCGAATCCCGCTATCATGCGCGAAGCGCCTTGCGGCGCCGCACCTATCGCTACACAAAAATACCCAAACCCCTGGAGAAGACAATGCGTAAATCCTGGCTCGCGGCCACGATTCTTGCCGCCTGCGCGGCCGCCGTTCCCCTGGCCGCCTCGGCCCAGACCCCGCTGAAGATGGCCTATGCCCTGTCCACGTCGTCGCACTACGGTGCCGGCGCCGACGCCCTGGCCAAATCCATCGAGGCCTCCAGCAACGGCAAATACAAAGTACAGCAATTCGCCAACAGCGCGCTGGGCGGCGAACGCGAAGTGATCGAAGGCCTGCAGATCGGCACCATCGACCTGGCCATCGTCTCGACCGGCGCCACCCTGAACTTCGTGCCCGAGACCGGCGTCTTCGACATTCCCTTTCTGCTGCGCGACCTGCCCCATGCCCGTAACGTGCTGGACAGCAAGATCGGACAGGATATGCTGGCAAAGTTCCCCAGCCGCGGCATCATCGCGCTGGCCTGGGGCGAACAGGGCTTTCGCCACCTGACCAACAACGTGCGCCCGGTCAAGACGCCGGCAGACGCCAAGGGCCTGAAGATCCGCACCACCGAGAACCCGATCCACATCACGGCGTTCCGCCAGATCGGCATCCTGCCCACCCCCATGGCCTGGCCCGAAGTGGCCACCGCCCTGCAGCAGGGCACCATCGACGGCCAGGAGAACCCGCTGTCGGTCATCACCTCGGCCAAGCTGTCGCAGATGCAGAAGTACCTGTCGCTGACCGGCCACGTCTACGGCCCGGCCCTGGTGCTGATGTCGTCCAATGTGTATGACGGCCTGTCGGCGGACGACAAGGCCAAGTTCGACAAGGCCGGCAAGGAATCCGCCCAGGCCATGCGCGCCTACGTGGACAACATCGAGAAGACCGGCGTCGAGCAGCTGAAGAAAGAAGGCATGCAAGTGTCTGAAGTCGACCGCGCCGCCTTCGCCGCCGCCGTCGAGCCGGCCTATCCCGAGTACTACAAGAAGTTCGACAAGAAGCTGATCGACGCGATCCGCGACACCAAGTAAAACCGGCGGCACGGGCCGCTGCCGCGGGGGGACCCGGTTCCCTCCTGGCAGCGGCCCTGCGTCGGACAGCGGCGCGCGTCGGCCCCCCGCTGCGGAGCGGTCTCGATGCAGGCCTGACGCCGGACCGACGGCCGGTCCTTCTGTCCTGACCTCGCGCCGCCCGTTGCGCCGTGCCCGCCTGCCTTGCCCCTCGCGTTGTCCTGCTCTGCCCCTTTGTTATTCGCTACCGGAAACTTCCATGCGATTGCTCTGCGCCTTCGACCGCATCCTGTTCAAGCTGGTGTCGGTCATCGCCCAACTTCTCCTGGTGGCCGCCGCGGCGGCGGCCTTCTATCAAGTCATCGCCCGTTTCGTGCTGCACTCGCCCGCCGACTGGAGCGAGGTGCTGACCCGCGCCCTGCTCATCTGGACGGTGCTGCTGGGCGTCGCGCTGGCCTTTCGCCACGGCGCGATGATCAGCGTCGAGCTGCTGCGCAACCTGCTGGGCGGCATGCGCCGCCGCGTGCTGGAGGCCGTGATCGGCCTGATCTGCGCCGGCTTCCTGGGCTTCATTGCCTGGATCGGCGGCCAGATGACCTACCGCGTGCGCTTCCAGAACGTGCCCAGCCTGGACATCTCGATTTCCTGGATCTACTCGGCCATTCCGGTCGGCGCCACGCTGGCCGCCATCGCCGTGCTGGCCCGCTGGTGCGCCGGCGAGGAAGAAGACGTCCCCGTGCGCAACGACGCGCAAGGCTGAGCCCCCCGCCCCGAATCCAAGCAGACGATATCGCCATGTCCCAATTAATGATTGTCTCGATGCTGATTTTCTTCGGGCTGTCCGTGCCGGTCGCCGTGTCGATCGGCCTGGCCAGCCTGGCCGGCGTCGGCGCCGCCAACCTGCCCTGGCTGGTGGTGGCCCAGCAGCTATATGCCGCGCTGGACAAATACCCGCTGGTCGCGATTCCCTTCTTCATCCTGGCCGGCAACCTGATGGAAGCCGGCGGCATTTCCGAACGCATGGTGGAATTCGCCAAGAGCGTGGTGGGCGGCATCCAGGGCGGGCTGGCCTGCACCTGCGTGCTGACCTGCATGATCTTCGCCGCGGTCGCCGGTTCCAGCGTGGCGACCACTTTCGCGGTGGGCGCGATCCTGATCCCCGCGATGATCCGCCACGGCTACCCGGCCCCGTTCGCGGCGTCATTGCAGGCCAGCGCGGCCGAGCTGGGGGTGATCATCCCGCCGTCGATCCCGATGATCCTGTTCGCGGTGTCGACCGACACGTCGACCGGCGAGCTGTTCATCGCAGGCGTGATGCCCGGCATCCTGATCGGCGTGGCGTTGATGTTCTACGTCTGGCTCTATGCCAAGCGCAACAACCTGGGCAAGCGCGACGGCGAAGGCCGCCTGCCGCTGTGGCCGGCCTTCAAGCGCGCCTGGCTGGCGCTGATGATGCCGGTGATCATCCTGGGCGGCATCTACGGCGGCGTGTTCACACCGACGGAAGCCTCGGTGGTGGCGGTGATGTATGCGGTGGTGGTGGGAAAATTCATCTACCGTCGCCTGAGCTTCACGCAACTGTCCGGCACGCTGCACAAGTCGGTGGTCTCGACGGCGGTGATCATGTTCGTGATCGCCAACGCAGGCGTGTTCAGTTTCCTGTTGAACCGCGCGGGCATCCCGGACGCGCTGGGGGTCTGGCTCTCCCAACTGTTCGACTCGCAGTTCACGTTCCTGATGGGCGTGAACGCGGCACTGTTCGTGATCGGCATGTTCATCGAAACGTCGGCATCGATCGTGGTGCTGGCCCCGCTGCTGCTGCCGGTGGCGCTGAAGTTCGGGGTAGACCCGGTGCACTTCGGCATCATCATGGTGGTGAACCTGGCCCTGGGCATGATCACCCCCCCATTCGGGGTGAATCTCTTTGCGGCGTGCGCGGTGGCCAAGTTGCCGTTGGAGAGGTTGATCAAGCCATTAGTGCCGTTCGTGGGGGTGGTGATTGTTTGCCTTCTTGTGATTACTTATTGGCCTGGGTTGTCGTTGGGGTTGCGGGATTTGGTTTATTCCAAATAGGGTTGTGGGTGCGTCGGTGGTCGCTTCGTAGGTCGCCCCTTGCGGTGGCGGCATGCGGAGTGGGCGCCCACGATTGCGGTCCGGAGCCTTCGCTCCGGACTTCCCCTTCGTCATCTTCGTCCGGGCCTTCGGCCCCTCCTTGTATCTTGAGCCCTGGGATGGTTAGCTACCATTCCACGAGAGACAGGTGAGTTTCTGCGGCTCCCTTAGGTGCCTGACCCTGTTCTGAAGACTAAACCCCTGTCTCTCACCTCTGACGCCATC
>NZ_JCBANA010000046.1:0-55099 GCF_059760725.1 Achromobacter sp. 1014246743 | reverse complement strand
ACGAATTGATCGACCAGGTCCGCCGGAATCGACGGCAACTCTCGCAGGGGAAGTTTCTTCTTTGTGGCCATACAGATGCTCCTTGAGCGGTATGTTAGGCCTCAAACACAAAATTTATGACACTCCCTCGGCAAGTGGCAAAAATGTCCCACTCCGCAATTCCTCTCCTTCCCGCGCCATATACTCCCCCCACTACCTCCCCACAGGTAGTCCGGACTGGAAGCCGGAAAGCTATAGGCGTACAGCCGCAACGCATGCGGCCTGACTCAGCCCTATAGGAGGCAGCCCCATGCTGCACCACCCCCTCACGCAGAACCCCTGGTCCGTCGATTCCGACCGCGAATTCGGCCCAGTCTCCCTTACGCATCTCCACCAGATAGACCGCGCCCGCTACGCAATCCAGACCATCGTCCGCATGGTCGGCAATAGCGCAGCCGAACCCGATGCAACGGGCGCTTTGCCGCTGGACGCCTGGGCAGTAACGGCGTTGATGGGTGGGGTGGAGGGGTTATGCGAGCACATCGGCACGTTGACCGACGCGATGCTTGAACAAGCGCAGTCCGGCCAGAGCGATGACGCGGACGGTGACGGCGCGACGCACGACGCGCCGGCTGCGATCCAATAGGCAGGCAAGGCCGAGTTGGGTTAACTTGATCCGCTCGGCAAACCCCAAATCCCTCACCCCCATGTTCCAGCTACGCCAACTGAAAATCTTCATCGCGGCAGTGGAAACGTTGAGCTTCACGCAGGCCGCGAAACGGGTGCATCTGTCGCAACCCAGCGTGACGGAACAGGTTAGGGCGCTGGAAGAGGCCGTCGGGCAGCCGCTATTCCTCCGCCAGAACAACCGCTTGTAACTCACCCCAGCGGGAGAAAAGCTGGCAGTCGGGGCCCGCGAGTTACTCGCCCTGGCGGACGACACTTTCCGCGAGGTTCGCGATAATGCCGCCGAGCCGGCCGGCACGATTCGCGTTGCGGCCCCGCAGACGCTGTGCACCAGCATCCTGGTTCCGCAACTGCTGCACTTCGCCGCGGCGCACCCCGACGCCCAGGTGGCCGTCCAGGAAAGAAACTCCCAAGCCACCGCCCAGGCCGTGCTCAATGGCACCGCCGATCTGGGGCTGGTGCACGGGTGGCCGGCCAGCGACGCCAATCTGCAGGTGGAGGTCATTGCCCGGGATATGCCGGTGGTGGTTTTTTCGGCTGGTCATCCCCTGGGCCTATCGTCCGGCCTGGTTACGCCGGACGCCCTGGCGGCGTTGCCGCTGATTGTCACGATGGAAGGGTGCCGCTATCGGGAATACCTCGAGGCCCTGTTGCAGGAAGCCCCGGCGCGGCCCCGCATCCGCGGGGTTGCGGATAGCGTTCCCGCATTGATGCAGATGGTGTCCGCCGGGTTGGGCGTATCAATCTTGCCGAGAATGGCCATGAACCCGGCCGGGACGATGCCTGGCCCGTCGGGAGGGGCCATGAAGCCCGCTGAGGCAATGCCCCGCGTCGAGTGGCGGCCGCTGGCGACCCGCAGCGGCGAAGGGCTTCCCATCTGCCTGCTCACCCAGCCCCGGCCGCCGGCCCGCCACGTCGCCGCGTTCATCGACATGATCCGCCTGGCGGCTACGCCGTCAGACGAGCCGATGCCCGCCGTCCACATGCAGCACCGTGCCGGTTGTGTAGCCATTGCCAAGTAGAAAGACGATGGCATCGGCGATGTCGTCGCCGGTGCCGACCCGGCCGACCGGCAGCCGTTCGGCCATGGCTGCCAACAGCGATTCACTATCCGCGCCCGCGACGTCGTTCCAGATGGGCGTGCGTACCCACCCCGGCGATACGGCGTTGATGCGCAGCGGCGCAAGCTCGACGGCCATGGCGCGCACGACGCCTTCCAGGGCGGCATTGATGGCGGCGACGGCGACGCCTTTGGGTCTGGGGCGGTAGGCGGCAATGCCGGACGTAAGGGTGATGGAGCCGTGCGTCGGCATGCGCGGCGCGCCGTGTTTAGCTAGCAGGATGGGCGCGATGACCTTTGAGCGGATGGCGCGGTCCAGCGCGTCCAGGGGCAGCTGCGGCAGTAGTTCGTAGGCGCCGCGGATGTCGGCGGCGGTGCAGATCACGTGGTCCACCGGGCCTGATTTCTCGAACAGTTGTTGGACTTGTGCTTCGTCGGTCACGTCTGCTTGAAGCAGGATGGGGTCGTTGAAGGCGGGCGCTTGCTTGGGGGCCTTGTCGCCCAATGCTCTCAACTGCTCGCGCGCCGCATCAAGCTTGTCGCGGGACCGGCCCACGATCAGCACCTGGCAGTGCATTTTCAGCAACCGCGCACTGACGGCCAGGCCCATGCCCGAGTTGCCGCCGACGACCATGACCCGCTGTCCTGCAAGGCTGTTGCCCATGTTCCATTCCTTGAAGTCTGTGTGTGGAATGGGCGATGTTGGCGCGACGCTCGGCCAGGCGCCAGCAGGAAGATCTGATAGGGGTATCGGCCTTGCCGATGCGGTTTGCGGGCCTGTGGCGCTCGGCAGCAGGCCCGCTGCCGATCAGTTGCTATTGATCCAGGTCTGCGTATCGCGAATGAACCACGGCAGATTCAGCCTTTCCCCTTCGCCCGTCTGAATGGTCAGGTTCTGCCCCGAGGACGCCGCGCCGCTGGGCACGGGCTTGGCCGCCGTGGGCGGCCGGCTGCGGTAGTCCATGTCGGTGCGCTTGGGCGGGGTATTCGCGCAGGCGGTCAGTGACGCGCAGGCGACGGCGATCAGGATGGGGGGGAGGGCGGAACGAAGGGGCTTCATGGTTTACGGATTCCTGCGGGGGGCACAGGCCGGGGTGCCGAGCAATCAAGGCCTCGTACCCCATACCTTACTCGCAATGCCGCCACCCGGTGAATCGCGCATTGAAGTCGGCGATTCACCCGGTCAGTCTCAGCGGCTTCCCCAATCGATAGTCCCCGCTTCCGGGCAAACCCAAGACCCTTGCAGCCGTTCCCGAATCTCGCCCAAGCTCTGCTCGACCAGCAGCTTGCCATCCCGAAACACCGGCACCAAGGCGCCGCCTTCCGCTTGCTGCGCGGTCTGTTGGTCATGCAGCACATAGCCGGTGGCCGTTTCATCGACCCGCAGCAAGCCCTTGGCCGACCGCTTGACGCCTGAATCCGTCACGGGGTCCTTCACCAGTTCCTGGGCCTCGCCGTTGACTTCGGCGTACGTTGCCTTCAACGCCCAGCCAAAGGTGTCGCGCGTCAGATACTGGTAGGTATACGAGCCGATGCCCAAAACGACGTTGCCGGATGCAAAACCCTTTTTCTCCAGCCGCACCAGAATGTCACGGCCCCGGGCCAAGGTGATGGAATCGCCGTAGATCAGGCCGACGTGCGAGTCCAGCAGCTTGTAGCCGCGGTCGGTGACGACGCCGCCGAAGGTGTCCCACAGGCATTGCACGGCGCCTTTGACTTCGGGTTCGCGCAGCGTTTGGGCGGCACGTGCGTCTTCGTCCAAGCGCCAGTACATGCCGGTCGCAACATCGCGCACCGCTTCGAAGCCTTCGCGACGGGCAGCCGCCAGTGCGGCGGCGTCTTCCACGCTGGCCACGTCGGTGCAGAAATAGCCGGTCAGGATCTTCACGGGATCACCCGAGTCCGGGCGGAACACGACCTTGGCGTTGCCGAACGGATCGGGCTGACGGGCCAGGATCTCGGCCTTCAATGCCGCCGCAAAGTCCGTGACGACTTGCCAGAAGTCCCAGGTATCGGACACGACCGACACGATGCCGGCGGGATAGACCTGGGTGACCAGGCGGCGGATGGTTTCGATTTCGCCTTCCTTGCTGCCCAGGCACATGACCGAGTGTTCGGTGGCCGGGACCGAACCGCCGATCAGCTCGCGATCGGAATCCGCGCCGTACAGGTCTTCCAGGTAGTCAATCGCCGGAATGGTGTCGGTGCCGGTGAACGACAGCAAGTGGCCGGCGCCGCTCTTGCGGGCGTCGTACAGGCCGGACATGCCGCGCATCGAGAAGTCGTGGCCTTGCCAGTTGACGAAGTCCATCGGGCTGCCGGTCAGGCGGGCGAAGTAGGTGAGAAGCTTGCGGTATTCGAAGGCGATGGTGGCGACGGTGGAGGCCTTCCAGGATTCGCAGCTGAACAGGGTTTCGATGTAGGTCACCAGCCACGCGAATTCCGGGCGGGTGTTGACGAAGGTGACCGGGGGCACGCGGATGTCGACGCGGGCGCCTTCGGGCAGCGAGCGGATTTCCAGGGGCAGGTAGCCCAGGTCGTACAGGGCTTGCAGGTGGTCGACGGTGACGGCGCCCTTGCCCAGGGCGTTGTCGACGCGGCGCTGGTACTGGCGCACGGCGGCGCCTGCGGGCTTGGCGAAGAATTCGCGGTTGAACAGGTCGATCAGGATTTCCTTGATGAAGCCTTGCAGGCCAAACCAGACGATCTTGTTGTCGAACAGTTCAGGCAGCACGGGCGCCAGCCGGGCCGAACGGGGCGTGAAGTTGGCCAGGATCTTGTTGGTGCCCTTGGGGTACTGAAAGGGGTGGCCAGTCTTGTAGAAGTCGGCTTGCAGAAAGGGGTTGATGCCGTTCTTGACGGTGAGGGGAGCGGGGGCGTTCATGGTGCGGACTCCTTCTTGATACTTGATCGTTGATGCTTAGTTGTGGGGGCCGGCGGGCGTGGGGTTGACGACGACGGGCGCATCGGCGCCGTCGGAACCCGTCCAGTCGTAGGCGGTGTAGACGCCGGCAAAGCGGGCGTTCAGTTCGGCCAGGCCTTTGCTGAAGAGGCCGTGCGTGACGTACAGGTACAGGGGCTGGCGGGTCGTGTCGCGCAGGGCGGCGGCCAGTTCCAGGAAGGTGCGGCCGCCGTCGCAGATGTCGTCGACCACCAGCACGGGCTGGGCGGGGATGTCGTCGGGGACGCGGGTTTCCGTGATGCGGCCGGTTTGCGGGTCGCGGACTTTTTCGGCGTAGCGCACGTCGGGCACGCCCAGTTTCTTGGCCAGGGCCTGCACGCGCTTGCGGGCGCCGGCGTCGGGGGCCATCAGGGTGACGCCGTTGGCAAAGGCGGGGGCGGCCAGGGCGTTCTTGAGGAAGGCGCTGGCGTCGACCACGCGCACGCGTTGCAGCAGGGCGGGCGTGACGTCGCTGTGGGGCTCGACGATGGTGACGGTGGCGTATTGCTGGTCGTTGATCAGTTTGCAGAACACGGCGGCGCCCAGCGCTTCGCCCGGGTTGCAGACGCGGTCTTGCCGGGCGTAGGGCACGTAGGGCATGTCCAGGTGCACGGGCGCGGCGGGGTTCAGGCGGCGCAGGGCGTCGGTCAGCATCAGCAGCTGCATGACGTCGTCGGCGGACTTGAGCAAGGCGTGGATGCGAAATTCGCTGGCCGTATCGGCCTGGGCCTGCAATGACGCCGGCACGGTGACCTGGCTTTCGCCGCCGGGGAACACGAACGCGGCCGGGGTGGCGCTGTGGCGTTGTCCTGCTACTACCGCTGTGATGGTGAACATGATGTGGCCTTAGTGGCAAATTAAAACTAAGTGAGGCCAGTATAGGCCGACTTATTGTTTGTTTGCAACTATGTTGGATTCAAGAGGTGGACGCGATGCTTATCCGACGCTGCGGTCGAACAGGGTGAAGTCTTTCAGGCGGTACAGGCGGGCGGGGCGTTGGGCGCCCAGCACGTAGTCCTCGGTGGCTTCCAGCACGCCCCAGGCTTCCATCTTGCGGCGGAAGTTGGATTTCTCCAGCCGGGTTTGCAGGATGGCTTCGTAGGTGTGCTGCAGCTCGGTCAGCGTGAAGCGTTCCGGCAGCAGAAAGAACGGCAGGGTGGAATAGCTGGACTTGCCGCGCAGCCGGGCGACGGCGGCGGCCACGATGTCGGCGTGGTCGAAGGCCAGGGGCGGCAGGGCGTCGACGTTGACGAACTGGAAGGCGGCCTGGCTCGCGGCTTCCAGCTCGGCGGCGGGCACCAGGGCCACGTAGGACACGGACAGCGACCATTTGCGCGGGTCGCGGTCTTGCCCGGAGAACACCTGCAACTGCTCCAGGTAGCGCGGCTCGAAGCCGGTCTTGTCCCGCAGGACGCGGCGGATGCTGGCTTCGGTGTCGGCGTCTTCGTCCACATGGACCACGCCGCCCGGCAAGGCCATGGCGCCCTTGAACGGCGCGCGGTCGCGCGGGTGCAGGGCGATTTCCAGGCCGGTGGCGCGCAGGGTCAGCAGGACGGCGTCGACGGTGACGAGGGGCTGGGGGTGGTCCAAGAGGGGTTCCGTAGGCAAGGCTTCGGGCTAAGGTGCCACTAAGCGGCGGTTTGGTCAATCGCGTCTGGACGTTTGTGCGGGATCAAGCCCGGGGCGGGGGCGTAGCGGTTCGCCGTGGCGGCGGCGCGGTATCCTGGAACGCGGCCGGGCAGCAGGTCGCCCATCCGTCCGTGGCAGGCCTTGAAAAGGGAAAAATCATGGATATCAAGAACACCGACACGCGCTATGGAAGTCTTGTCATCACCTTGCACTGGCTGATGTTGGGGGTGCTGGCTTTGGTCTACGCCTGTATGGAATTGCGCGGGTGGGCCACCAAGGGCAGCGATCTGTACAACAACATGAAGGCGCTGCATTTTTCGCTGGGCTTGTGCGTGATCGGCTTGGTGGTGCTGCGGCTGGTCGTGCGCCTGGCTGCGGGCAGGGCGCCCGCCGTCCGTCCGCCCATGCCGCGCTGGCAGGATGTGCTGGCCCGGCTGATGCATTACGCGCTGTATGCGTTCATGCTCGCCACGCCGATCCTGGGCTGGCTGACGCTCAGTGCAGGCGGCAAGCCGATTCCACTGTTCGGGCTGGAGATGCCTGCGCTGGTGGGGGCCGACAAGGCGCTGGCGGACCAGGTGAAGGCGTTGCACGAAACACTGGCAACGGTGGGCTATTTCCTGGTGGGCCTGCATGCGGCGGCCGCGCTCGCGCATCACTACTTGTTGCGGGACAACACGCTGGTTCGCATGCTGCCCGGCCGGCATTGATGCGGGGGCGGGGCACTTGAGTTTTTAATCGGTGCAGCGTACGCTACAAAATACGTAGCAATCGCTACACACTCTGATCAAGCGCCCATGGACTGGCTGACCCTGATTCTTTCCTTGCCCACGGAAAACGCCACCGTCCGGATGCGGGCGTGGCGCGCCCTGAAGGGCTGTGGCGCTTCGGTATTGCGCGACGGGGTCTATCTCTTGCCACGGCGGGACGCCACCCCCGAAACCTTGACGACCATTGCGCAGGACGTGCAGCAGCATGGCGGCACCGCGTACCTGGCCCAGGCCGAATTCGTGGACGTGCCGGCGGGGCAACTGCAAGCGCTGTTTGACCGGTCAGAAGACTATGGCGAGCTGATGCAGGCCATCGCGTCCGTTCGTCAGGCGCTGAGTGCCGACACGGCAATGGACACCCTGAAACAGTTGCGCAAGCTGCGCAAGACCTACGCCCAGCTGGCCGAGATTGATTTCTTTCCGGGGCAGGCGCAGCGGCAGGCCGACGCGGCCCTGCTCGAGCTGGAAAAAGGGGCCAACCGCGCGCTCGCGGCGGATGAGCCGCAAGCCACCGATGCGGCGATCGCGCGGGTGGCGACGCAGGATTTTCAAGGCCGCGTATGGGCGACTCGGGCGCGGCCCTGGGTCGACCGGCTGGCCAGCGCGTGGCTGATCCGGCGGCATATCGACGCGCAGGCGCGCTTTCTGTGGCTGGCGTCGTCGGCCGATTGCCCTGCGGACGCGGTGGGATTCGATTTCGACGGCGCCCGCTTCTCGCACGTCGGCGAAAACGTCACCTTCGAGCATCTGGTGGCCGCGTTTGGCCTGCACCGCGCGGGCCTGGCGCGCATGGCCGGCGTGGTCCATTTTCTGGATCTGGGCGGCGCGCAGCCGCCTGAAGCGCCGGGCGTGGAACAGGTGCTGGCCGGCCTGCGGGCGACGGTAACGGACGATGATCAGTTGCTGGACCTGGCCAGCGCGGTGTTCGATGGGTTGCTGGCCAGCTTTGAACGTGAGGGCAAGGCATGACATCCCCCGCACCGGACGCGGCCATCGCGCCAGCCCGGCACGACAGTCTGCCCCCCGCGCCCCCGCAGCCGGTCAGCTTTCGGCAGGCGTTGTGGTTCTGGCTGAAGCTGGGTTTCATCAGCTTCGGCGGCCCGGCCGGGCAGATCGCCATCATGCACACCGAACTGGTCGAGCGCCGCCGCTGGATCAGCGAGCGGCGTTTCCTGCACGCGCTGAACTACTGCATGGTGCTGCCCGGACCGGAGGCCCAGCAACTGGCGACGTACATCGGATGGCTGCTGCACCGTACCCGCGGCGGGATCGTCGCCGGTGGCCTGTTCGTGCTGCCTTCGTTGTTGGTATTGATCGCGCTGTCCTGGGTGTATGTCGCCTGGGGCGACGTCCCTGTCATTGCCGGCCTGTTCTATGGCATCAAGCCGGCCGTGACGGCCATCGTCCTGCACGCGGCGCATCGCATCGGCTCCCGCGCGCTGAAAAACCCCGTGCTCTGGAGCATCGCGGCGGCGGCCTTTGTGGCGATTTTCGCGTTGCAAGTGCCGTTTCCCCTGATCGTGGGTATCGCGGCGCTGACAGGCTGGGTGGGCGGCAGGCGATGGCCCGCTTACTTCGATGGCGGGTCGCGCCATGGCGCCCAGGCACGCGGCCATGGCCCGGCCTTGATCGATGACGACACGCCGACACCGGACCATGCTCGCTTCCGGTGGGCTCGCCTGGCCTGGATCGTGGGCATCGGCGGGGCCCTCTGGGCGGCGCCGATGGCGGTGCTGACCGGGCTGCACGGCTGGCAGGGGGCGTACACCCAGATGGGCTGGTTCTTTACCAAGGCGGCGTACCTGACCTTTGGCGGCGCCTATGCCGTGCTGCCGTACATCTACCAGGGGGCGGTGGACCACTATGCCTGGCTGACGCCGGTGCAGATGATCGACGGCCTGGCGCTGGGCGAAACCACCCCGGGCCCGCTGATCATGGTGGTGGCGTTTGTCGGATTCATCGGCGGCTACAGCCACGGCCTGCTGGGCCCGGATGCGCTGTTCCTGGCCGGAGCCCTGGCCGCCTGCATCGTGACCTGGTTTACCTTCCTGCCGTCATTCCTGTTCATTCTTGCGGGCGGCCCGCTGGTCGAGGCCACGAAGGAAGACCTGAAGTTCACGGCCCCGCTGACGGCCGTCACCGCCGCTGTCGTGGGCGTCATCCTGAACCTGGCCGTGTTCTTCGGCTATCACGTCATGTGGCCGAAGGGGTTGGCAGGGCACTTCGATTGGGGCTCGGCACTGATCGCCCTGGGCGCCGCCGTGGCGCTGTTCCGGCTGAAGTGGGGGGTGATCAAGGTGATTGCGACCTGCGCTGCCATCGGGCTGGGGGTGACGCTGTTGGCGTGAGCCGGCCGAGAGGCGGCGCTAGTCCTGCTTTGCCTGGCTCAACCTATCAATGCGGCGTTGATGGCGCCCACCTTCGAATGGCGTGTCCAGAAAGGCGCTGACGCAGTCCCGCGCGACCTCGAACCCCGTGATGCGGCTGCCCAGCGCCAGGACGTTGGCGTCATTGTGCTGGCGGCTCAGGCGGGCCATGGTGCTGTTCGTGCACAGCGCCGCGCGGACGGCGGCGAACCGGTTCGCGGCGATGGAGATGCCGATGCCGGACCCGCAGATCACAATCCCTTGTCGGGCCATGCCCTCGGTAATGGCTTGCCCCATGGCAAAGCCAAAATCGGGATAGTCGACGGACGCTGAGCCGTGGGTGCCCAGGTCCAGCCATTCGATGTCCTGGAACGCCTGTTTGAGTTGTTCTTTCAGGTCGTAGCCGGCGTGGTCGGAGGCGATGGCAATGGGCATGGGAGACTCGATACGCAAGGTTTGAGGGATTTCGATGGGGCTGAAGCTGTTCGCGGTTTCTGGCTCGCTACTTGCCGCGGTAAGACTTCTTTCCGCTGTCGGAATAGCAAAAGGTGCCGCCGCGCGGACCAGTGCAGTACTGACCATCCCGGCAGTGACATGACCCGCTTGCCGCCCACCTCTCATCCGTGTCGTCGCAGGTCAGGCGGTTCAGCATCGGCGTGATGCGCAGGGCGCGCTTGACGCTGGCCACCATCGCGGCGGATTCCGGGTTTTGCGGGGAATGGTGGTGCTGGGCGGATTGAGCAGGGTTTCATCAATACATGCCATCCAGTTCCGCCACGGCCTGCGGCGACAGCGTCAGCTGCGCCGCCTGGACGTTCTGCCGCAGATGCGCCACGGACGACGTGCCGGGAATCAGCAGGATGTTGGGCGAACGCTGCAGCAACCACGCCAGCGCCACCTGCATGGGCGTGGCCTGGCACTCGGCGGCCACGCGTTCCAGCGTGGCGGACTGCAAGGGTGAGAAGCCGCCCAGCGGGAAGAAGGGCACGTAGGCGATGCCTGCCTGCGCCAACTGGGTGATCAGGGCGTCGTCGTGGCGATGCGCCAGGTTGTACTGGTTCTGCACGCAGACGATGTCGGCAATGCCGCGGGCCTGGGCCACCTGCGTGGCCGTGGCGTTGCTCAGGCCCAGGTGGCGCACCAAGCCTTGGCGCTGCAGGTCGGCCAGGGTGCTGAACATGGCTTCGATGTCGCCCTCGGCCGGCCCGGCCACGTCGAACATGAGCCGCAGGTTGACCACGTCCAGCACGTCCAGGCCCAGGTTGTGCAGGTTTTCGTGCACGGCGGATTCCAGTTCGGCCGGCGTTGCGGCCAGCAGCCACGAGGCGTCGGAACCCCGGCGCGCGCCGACCTTGGTGACCAGGGTCAGGTCATCGCGATAAGGGTGCAGGGCTTCGCGGATCAACTGGTTGGTGACGTGCGGGCCGTAGAAGTCGCTGGTGTCCATGTGGTTGATGCCCAATTCGACGGCTTCCTTCAAGACGGCGATGGCCTGGGCCTTGTCTTTGGGCGGGCCGAATACGTGGGGGCCGGCCAGTTGCATGGCGCCGTAGCCCAGGCGGTTCACGGTGCGGTCGCCCAGTGAGTAGGTGCCGGCTTGTTCGATGGAAGTCATGACGGGTTCCTGAGGGGAGGGGGAATGGACGTCAGTCTAGGCCTGGGAGTACCGTACGACAATCCAGCGTAATCGCACAGCTTGTGCGGAATTCAGAACAATCGAGACCCGCCATGCAAGACCTGCAAGACATCAGCGCTTTCGTGGCCGTGGCCACGCACGGGGGCTTTCGGGGCGCGGCCCGTCACACAGGCACCAGCGCATCGCAACTGAGCGAAGCTGTGCGCCGGCTGGAAACGCGGCTGGGCCTGCGGCTGTTCAACCGGACGACCCGCAGCGTGGCCACCACGGCGGCCGGACAGCATTTGCTGGAACAGCTGACGCCGGCGCTGAACGCGGTGGAGTCGGCGCTGGACGTGGCCAATCGCTTTCGTGACCGGCCGGCGGGCAGGCTGCGGCTGAATGTGCCGCTGTCGGCGTCCCGGCTGGTGTTGCCGCGCATCATCCCGCCGTTTCTGGCGGCGTATCCCGAGATCCGGCTGGAAGTGGTTGTCGAAGACCGCTTTGTGGAATTGCTGCAGTCGGGTTGCGATGCGGGCATACGCTACGAAGAAAGCATGGACCAGGACATGGTCGCCATTCCGATCGGCCCCAAGCGCCAGCGGATGGGGGCGGCGGCCTCGCCTGCGTACCTGGCCAGGCACGGGCGGCCGACGCATCCGGACGATTTGCGCAACCACCTGTGCCTGCGCGGGCGCTTTTCCAGCGGGGCCATGCCGGCCTGGGTGTTCGAACAACCGGGCAAGCGCGTGACGGTGGAGGTGGACGGCCCGTTGATCGTGAGCCTGGGCGAAGCGGCCGACCTGGCGGTGGATGCCGCCGTGGCCGGCGCAGGCGTGGTGTATCTGTTCGAGGACTGGTTGCAGCCGTATCTTGAGCGCGGCGAGCTGGAACCGTTGCTGCAGGATTGGTGGCCCGGCTTTACCGGGCCGTTGCTGTATTTCCCCGGGCGCCGCTATCTGCCGGCGCCGCTGCGCGCGTTCGTGGATTTCGTGCAGACCCAGCGCTGGTAGAGCCGCCTATTTGCCCGGGCTTGCCGTGCCGCCGCCGCTGCGCTTTCTGAACTGCGCCGCTTTGTAGCGGTTGCCGCATTGGGCCATGCTGCACCAGCGGCGCTTGTGCGACTTGGTGCGGTCGTAGAACCACAGGATGCAGTCCGGGTGTTCGCACTGCTTGACCAGCGAGAAATCGCCGTCGACCAGCAACTGTGCGGCGGCTTCGGCCACGGGCCCCAGCAAGGACGCAATCGCATCACCTTGCGGGCTGCGGGCCAGCACGAATCTGCCATC
This sequence comes from Achromobacter sp. 1014246743, assembly GCF_059760725.1. Classification (NCBI taxonomy): domain Bacteria; kingdom Pseudomonadati; phylum Pseudomonadota; class Betaproteobacteria; order Burkholderiales; family Alcaligenaceae; genus Achromobacter; species Achromobacter sp. 1014246743. The sequence continues at coordinate 42,763 of NZ_JCBANA010000046.1, read as the reverse complement.
GCCCTCGCGCTCCAGCCGCGGTGAAGTCAGATACCCCTGCAGGTATGGGTTCAGGCGGTCGACCTCGACTTCCTGCCCGGTCTTGCGGGCGGCGATCAGGTCGTGCACCACGTTGCGCAGTTGCTTGCCTTGCGCCAGCAGGTCTGCCGAGGCCGCGCGCGGGCGCTTGGCGGGGGGCGTGACGTGGTGCCGTTCCAGCCAGCGCAGCACGTCATCGCCGCTGTTCCAGAAATCCACGACCCGGCCTTCGCTACGGGCCTGGGTATTGAGCAGATCCATCGCCAGGTGGTCGCCGATCATGGGCGGCTCGGTCGGGCCAGCGTCGTGCCGGGGGGCTGTGGGGGACATTGAGTAACCTTTGAAAATGGTGTTGACAGGTTACCACGGACTGGCGCAGACTGCGCCAAAGTAACCAATGAATTTGAATTTATATGGTTACTTTGTCGCTCACCCCCTTTGACAGGAATCGCCATGAACGCCGCTCATCCTCATCCCGCTACCGGTCTTTCCCACACGGCAAGCCGCCCTGAACAGGTGCGCCACGCGTTCCTGGACGTGGCGGGCGCCAATGTCTTCTACCGCGAAGCCGGGCGCGCGGATGCGCCCACTGTGCTGCTGCTGCACGGCTTTGGCGCGTCGTCGTATATGTTCCGCAACCTGATACCGGCGCTGGCCGGCGACTACCACGTGATCGCGCCGGACCTGCCGGGCTTTGGCCAGACGACGGTGCTGCCGGGCGTGGACTTCGCCTACACCTTCGACAACCTGACGTCGGTCATCGACGCCTTCACGCAAGCCAAGGGCCTGTCGCGCTACGCGGTGTATGTGTTCGATTACGGCGCGCCGGTGGCCTGGCGCCTGGCCGTCAAGCACCCGCAGAAGATCAGCGCCATCGTGAGCCAGAACGGGAACGCCTACGAAGAAGGCCTGAGCCCCGGCTGGGCGGACATGCGCCGCGCCTGGAACGAGCCGACCGCCGAGAACCGCGAGGCCCTGCGCCGCTTCAACACGCCGGACATGATCAAGTGGCAGTACGTCGAGGGCGTGGAAGACGCATCGCTGATCGCGCCCGAGACCTATCAGCTGGCGTCGGCCGCCATTGCGCGCATCGGCGACGAGCCGCAAATGGACCTGTTGCTGGACTACGGCAGCAACGTCAAGCAGTACCCGCAACTGCATGCGTTCTTTCGCGAATACCAGCCGCCCACCTTGGCGATCTGGGGCAAGAACGACCCTTTCTTCCTGCCGCCGGGGGCGGAAGCGTTCAAGCGCGATAACCCCCGGGCCGAGGTGCGGTTCGTGAACAGCGGCCACTTCGCCATCGAAACCCACGGGGCGGAAATCGCGGCGGCGATGCGGGAATTCCTGAACCGCCACGTCAGGGCGTAAGGGGCGCAACGCGGGCACGACGGGCTCGGCGAGCGCCGCCGTCGGGGTGCCAGGGTGGGGGGCTTTCGTAACCTACTAAAAGTAGACTACGATTGGTATATAGAAACTTTTCCCACGAGGTCCCCGACATGCATGCGCTTATCGTTGTGTCCCACCCCGACAAATCTTCCCTGACGCACGCCATTGCGAATCACGTGGCGCAGGGCGTCACGGCATCCGGCCCGCAGCATTCGTTTGAAATCGCGGACCTGACCACGGAAGGCTTTGACCCGACCTTTACCCAGGAAGACACGGCCTTGCTGCTGTCGCGCGGCAAGCCGCCGGCCGATGTGGCTGCCGAACACGCACGGATCGACCGCGCCGATGCGCTGGTGCTGGTCTACCCGGTGTACTGGTGGTCGTTTCCCGGCCTGCTGAAAGGCTGGATCGACCGCGTGTTCACCAACGGCTGGGCCTATGACGACGATCTGGAAGGCAAGCTGGTCAAGAAGCTGGAACGCCTGGACGTGCACTTGATTGCCAATGGCGGCGCCGATATGCGAACCTACGCCCGGCATGGCTATTTCGGCGCGATGAAAACGCAGATCGACCATGGCATCTTCGGCTATTGCGGCGCACGCGTCGCAACCTCGGAGTTGATGGTGCCGTCGGATGCAGGTTTTCCGACCTCGCACCTGGATGCCTCCCATGCCATCGGCCAACGCATCTTTGCCGCGCCACGATGATTCAACACCCCTGAACAGAGACCCCATGCCTGCTGCCCCAGCCCCCGAACCCCGCCGCCGTTTCACCAAGCAAGCGCGGCTGCGGCAGCTGTTGGATGTGTCCTGGCAGTTGATCCGCGATGAAGGCACCGACGCCTTGACGCTGGGGCGGCTGGCGGAGCAGGCCGGTGTTTCCAAACCCGTGGTCTACGATCATTTCGGCACGCGCGATGGCTTGCTGGCCGCGCTGTACCAGGATTTCGATGTGCGCCAGACGGCCATCATCGACGAGGCCATTGCCGCCAGCAAACCTGCGTTGAAGGATAAGGCGGACGTCATTGCATCGCGCTATATCGCCTGCGTGCTGACGCAGGGCCGCGAGATTCCCGGCGTCTTGGCGGCGCTGGACGGGTCGCCCGAGCTTGCCGCGCTGAAACGGCAGTACCAGCATGCCTTCATTGAAAAATGCCAGCAGATTTTCGGGCCGCTGGCGGGCGCCAAACCGCTGACGCTGGCCAGCCTGTGGGGCATGCTGGGGGCAGCGGACGCGCTGTCGCAGGCGGCCGTGGAAGGCGAGATCACCCCGGAAGAAGCGCGCCAAGAGCTCTATCAGACCATTTTGAACATGGTCAAGCGTGGCCGGTGAATCAGGCTGGGGCATCTGCACCACGACCTTGCCTTTGGCTCGGCCGCTTTCCGAGTAGGCCAGCGCCTGCCGGATATCTTGAAAAGGGAACACTTTGTCGACCACGGGGCGAATGGCGCCGGATTCGACGAGGGCCGTGATCTCGTGCAGTTGCGCCCCGTCGGCGCGCATGAAGACAAAGGTGTATTCCACGTTTTGCTTCTTCGCCTTGCGGCGGATGCCATGGCTCATCAGGCGCAGCACTTGCCTGAGCGGCCACGCCAATCCGCGCGCGAGGGCGAACGCCGGGGTTGGCGGCCCGGACAGGGAGATCAGGTGCCCGCCCGGCTTGAGAATCTTGAGGGATTTGTACAACACGTCGTTGCCCAGGCTGTTCAGGACCACGTCGTAGTCGCGCAGAACGGTCGAGAAATCCTGCTGGCGGTAGTCGATGACGACGTCCGCGCCCAAGGCCTGCACCCAGGATCGGTTGGCGGCACTCGTGGTCGTGGCGACGAAGGCACCCAGGTATTTGGCAAGCTGGATGGCGAGGGTGCCGACCCCGCCGGAGCCGGCGTGGATCAGCACCTTCTGTCCTTTTTTCAGCTTGGCGGTTTCCACCAGCGCCTGCCAGGCCGTCAGGGCCACCAGAGGCAGCGAGGCGGCCTCGACCATGCCGACATTGGTCGGTTTGCGCGCCAGTGACGAGGCCTTGATGGCGACCAACTCGGCAAAGGTGCCGATACGGTCATCGTCGGGGCGCGCATAGACTTCATCGCCTGGCTTGAACTGGCGCACGCGCGCGCCGACGCGCACGACAGTGCCCGACATATCGTTGCCCAGCACCAGCGGCAGTCGGTAGGGCAGGATCAACTTGAACTCGCCACTTTTGATCTTGGCATCCAGCGGGTTGACGCTTGCGGCGTGGACCTTGACCAGGACATCATCGTCCGGCAACGCCGGCTCCGGTACCTCGCCGATGCGGCCGGGTTCTTTCTTGCCATAGCGGTCGATGATGAATGCTTGCATGGTCTTGGGTCTCTGGATGGAGGGTCGGCCAGGCCGAAAAAGGGGCAACGCCGGACAGGGCCGGCCTCAGGGGGCGGCGCGATAGCGTTCGGCGGCCTGCCCCTGCCGGATGTCGCCCAGCAGGGCCTGGCGCGAGCCTTCCAGCGTATCCCAGCGCGCCGCCACATGCAGCGGGGGAATGGTGACGGCTTCGCGGCGGTCGAAGCCGATCAACGCGGCGTCGACCAGTTCGCCCACATCCATCACTTCAGGCAGCGTGTCGATGTCGATGCCGGCACGCTCCCAGATTTCGGTGCGCGTGGCGGCAGGCAGCACCGCTTGCACGTAGACCCCCTTGGGCGAAAGCTCCAGGCTCAGCCCCTGCGACAGAAACAGGGCAAACGCCTTGGTCGCGCCGTAGAGGGTCATGCCGAATTCCGGCGACAGGCCGACCACCGAACCGATGTTGACGATCGCGCCTTCGCCCGCCTGCGCCAGCCGCGGCGCGGCGGCGGCCGCCAGGCGCGTCAACGCGGTCGTGTTCAAGGCCACCAGCCGATCGATGCTGTCGGCCGATTGGTCGAGAAAACCGCCCGATTGGGCGATGCCGGCATTGTTGATGAGTATGCCGATACGGGCGTCGTTGCGCAGGCGCGTTTCGACGCGGGCCAGGTCCTCTTGCTGCGTGAGATCGGCGGGCAGCAGCTCGACCGCGACGCCGGTTTCCTTGCGCAGGCGGGCTGCGAGGGTTTCCAGGCGAGCCTGGTCGCGTGCGACCAGCACGAGATCATGGCCGCGCCGCGCAAAGCGCTCGGCGTAGGTGGCGCCAATGCCGCTGGAGGCGCCGGTGATGAGGACGGATGGACGAAGGGTCATGATGGGTTCCTTTGGAATGGGCCGCCTTATCGGGCGGCGGGGGCGGTCAAGGTGGGGTAATCGGTGTAGCCTTGCGCGCCGCCGCCATACAGGGTGGCGGGGTTCAAGGCGGCCAGCGGCGCGCCGGTCTTCAGGCGTTCGACCAGGTCGGGATTGCTGATGAACAGACGGCCAAAGGCGAACAGATCCGCCTTGCCTTCGATCAGGCGGGCGGTGGCCAGCTGCAGGTCGTAGCCGTTGTTGGCCAGGTAGGTGCGCGTGAAGCGGCGGCGCAAGCTGTCGTAGTCGAACGGGGCCACGTCGCGTCGGCCGCCGGTGGCGCCTTCCACGACGTGCAGATAGACAATGCCCAGCGCGTCGAGCTGTTCGGCGATGTAGTCGTACTGCGGTTGTGGATCGTTGCTGGAAATGGCGCCGGCCGGCGACACGGGCGAGATGCGCACGCCGGTGCGGTCGGCGCCAATCTGCTCGACCACCGCCGCGGTGACTTCCAGCAACAGGCGTGCGCGGTTCTCGATGGACCCGCCGTAGGCGTCGGTGCGCTGGTTGGCGCCGTCCTTGATGAACTGCTCCAGCAGATAGCCGTTGGCGCCGTGGATTTCCACGCCGTCGAATCCGGCCGCGATTGCGTTGGCGGCGGCCTGGCGGAAGTCGTCGACGATGCCTGGCAATTCCTCCAGGGAGAGCGCACGCGGCTCGGAAACGTCGGCAAAGCCGTTGTTGACGAAGGTCTTGGCCTGGGCCCGTATGGCCGAGGGGGCGACCGGGGCGGCGCCGTCATGCAGATCGACGTGAGAGATCCGGCCCACATGCCACAACTGCGCGAAGATGCGCCCGCCTCGCGCGTGGACGGCGGTGGTGACGTCGCGCCAGCCGTCGATCTGTGCCTGCGTGTACAGCCCCGGCGTGTCCTGGTAGCCCTGGGCCTGGGCCGAGATCTGCGTGGCTTCCGAAATGATCAGGCCGGCCGAGGCCCGCTGAGCGTAGTAGGCGGCGGCCAGCGCGTTGGGCACGAGGCCGGCGCCCGCACGGTTGCGCGTCAGCGGCGCCATCACGATGCGGTTGGCCAGGGTCAGCGAGCCGAGTGTGTAGGGCTGGAAAAGCGTGGTGTCGGTCATGTCACGTCCGAGGGTTGATCTGGGAGGGGTCCAGGGGCAGGGTGTGCGCCAGGGCCGCTTGGGAAACAGGCCTAATGATGATGGTCATCATCTTTAAAGTCAATGGTTTGATGATGGTCATAATCTATCGGTGGTATAGTGACCTCCATCCATCGGCAGCACATCCAGGGGCACCGGGCTATGAAGGTCACCAAGGCACAGGCGCAAGCGAATCGGGCGCATATCGTCGAAACCGCGTCCACCCTCTTCAGGGAGCGGGGTTACGACGGCGTGGGCGTGGCCGACCTGATGGCGGCGGCCGGCTTCACGCACGGCGGCTTCTACAAGCACTTCGGTTCCAAGGCCGATCTGATGGCGCAGGCCGCAAGCTGCGGCCTGGCCCAGTCCGTGGAGGCGGCGACGGATGTCGATCCGGCGGACTTCATGAGGTACTACCTTTCCCGGGCGCATCGGGACAGCCCGGGCGATGGCTGCACCTTGGCCGCGCTGTGCGCGGACGCCGCGCGCCAACCCGAGCCGGTCAAGGCGGCCTTTGCCGCGGGTATCGAACGTCAGCTGGCCAGGCCCGCGGGCCCACGGGGCGGGGCGGGGCAGGGCTCAGCCGACGAGGCCCGCGCACGCAGGATCGCGCTGATGGCGCAAGCCATTGGCGCGGTGGTGTTGTCGAGGTCCTGCCCCGACGATTCGCCGTTGGCGGATGAGATTCTGGATGTCTGCCGCGCCGATGCCCTGGCGCGGATGTCGGACGGATGAGCTGGCGCCAGGCGCGTCGCTGCCCGGGGCAGGCAGGTCGCGGCAGGGCGCCGCGCCTGGGTTCAATCCGGGCCGATGCCCGCCGCCGGCCGCTCGCAGCGAGCCTGCGGGCATGGCGGCCGGTTCAGGCCCTGCCAGGCAACGCGCGGGCAAAGAAGAACTTCAGCATTTCGCCGGTGGCGTCTGGACCGTTGCGGTCCGTGCAGGATCCGCTGGCGCTGCCGCCGGCCCAGGCATGTCCGGCGCCATGGATTTCCCAACGTTCAGCCACGACCGTGCCCGCCGCGTCGCGATAGACGTATTTCGTGCTGTCGTGTCGGTGGCCCGCGCCGGGGACGTGGCGGGCTTCGATCCGGGCGCCGGCGCCAGCGGCGCACGCCGCCACGCGTTCGGCATTGCCGGGATGCACCGTGGTGTCGCGGTCGCCATGAAAGACCAGGGTGGGTACGCCGTGGCCTGCCTGACTGGGCGCCTGCATGCCCAGGCCCTTCATCGCGCTGAGCGCGGACGGCAGATCGGATGCCGCGCCGGCGGCCAGGCCCGAATGCACGCCCACCGCCGCATACAGTTCCGGGTGGGTGTTGGCGAGAATCGCGGCCATGGCGCCGCCCGCCGACAGGCCGGCCACATAGACGCGTTGGGGATCGATGGCGTGCGTGGCCATGACATCGCGCGTCATGCCTGCCAGGATGGCGGGTTCGCCGCTGCTGGCGCGCTGATGGGTGTGCTTGAACCAGTTCCAGCACTTTTGCGGATTGACCTCACGCGGCTGCACTGGGTACAGCACATAGAACTCTTGCGTGCGCGCCGCGTCGTTCATGGCGGTGCCGGCCGCGAAATCGTCGGCGTCCTGGGTGCAGCCATGCAGCATGACCACCAGGGGCAAGGGTTGATCGCCCGCGTTGGGCGGCACGTAGAGCTTGTAATGGCGTTGCCCCGCCGCATTGCGGAACACGCCCGCGGTGAAGGTGTCGCCGCGCAGGCCCGGGCGGTGCTCGGGCGCAATGGGCTCGGACGGGGCGGGGGACCTGGCCGCGTCGGGGTCGGGGATTTCCCACGCCTGGACGTCGATGACGTCGGCATCGTCCTGGTGGGGAGGGACAGGGCGTGCGCCGGGGCGCAAGGCGGCCTGGATGGCGGCCGTGGCGGCGGTCAGGTTGCCGGACTGGGTCAGTCGGGTGGCCTGGTTGATCAAGGACTGGAATTCCGGGTGCATGGCATTGCCTAAGGGGTCAAGCGTTGGTCAGCGGATGCGCTGATGCAGAGCAGCCTTGACGGCGGGGCTGGCGTGCAGGGCGCCCAGTACCGTCAGGGATTCGATGGTGGCTAGCGCCAGTTCGGGGGTGACGTCGGGCGCGATGGTCGCCAGGCCCAGCACGCGGATCTGGAGCATTTCGCCGGCGGCCTGCACCGCCAGCAGGTCCTGGGCGCTGTAGTGCTGGATGCCCAGCGCCAAGGTCTTGCGGGTGACGGCCTGGCGCAGGGCGTCGCCGTGCGTGGCGAGCTGGTTGCGGATGGCCGTGCGGATCAGGTCGGTGCGATTGGCGTAGAAGCCTTCCTGGACCAGAAGGTCGATCTGGCCCAGGTCGACGTAGCCGACGTTGATGGTGATTTTTTCATCGGCGGGTTTGGACGCCGAGGCGAGGGAGGGGGCACGGGGAGGCATGAACCCATGCTAATACCATCCACTTGGATGGTACATGGCTGTTTCAAAATGACAGGTGTGCCCGCCGGGGACGGAAACGTCCCCGGTAGGGTGGCCCCTGGGGGCGTTCTACGGAAGGGAAACGCGCGCCGGCTGCGATGCGGTAGGGTCGACGCGTGGCACGGCATCGCGATACGCAACGCCGTACATGGCCATCAGCACAAAGGTGATCGGCACGCACAGCAAGACACCCAGCGCGCCGGTCACCGCGTCGACGTTCGTGAGCTGGTGCCGCAGCTCGATCAGGTCGCCGTTGAAGTAGCCGGCCACCGAGATCAGCAGAAGCAGCCCCAGCATCAGCGGCCAGCGCGGATATCGCTTCATGGTGAGCAGCGTGCGCAAGCCGAATTCGCCCGTTGCCGCGATACGCGGCAGGCCCAGGCCATAGGTGGCGAGCAGATAGCAGACCGGCAGCCAGATCAGCACCTGCACGGCCATCAGCGCCAGCCAGAACCGCGTGTCGTCGGCGCCGTTGAGCAGCACGTAGACGATGAACGGCACGTCGCCGTTGGCGCGGGCCAGGACTGCCACGGGAAGGGCCAGCGCGGCCAACAGCAGCAGGTGGCGCGTCTGGGCGGCAGCGCCGCGTCCGGCCGTGGCGGGGGCGGCATCGCCCAGGACCACGACGCGGTGCCAGGCGAAGGTCATTCGTGCGAACGCGATCAGGTTGACCAGCGCCAGCAGCACCCACAGCAGGTCGATGGGCTGGTACAGGCGCGTGGTCATCAGGGCGAACGGCAGCGACAGCGTGAAAATGGCAAGGGACCATGGCGCGGCGGCCAGCATGCTGCGGCCTTGCTGGCGCAGGGTCTGCGCGGTTGCCGCGATGAAACGACTCGCCCCGAGGGTGTGAGACACAAGATTCCTTTACGGGAAATAACGGGCCTCGTTTATACCCCAGCCGCCGGACCAGATATGAACAATGGTTTCAGACTGAGAAGATTATTGTCGGGCGGCGACAGCGCCGTGTGCGTCGCCGCCCGATGACCTGTCGGCCCGGCGCGATCAGCGTGCCGCCGCCAAGGCCCCCATCGCCTGCCGCATGAAGCCCAGCGTGGCGTCGTCGGCCCAGGTGCCGGCGGTAAGTTCCGGTTCGGTCATCAGGGCATGGCGGAATTTGGCGTGCGTGGCCGGGTCCTTGCCGGCGTAGGTGCAAAACAGTTCCAGCCATTGCCGGGCCAGGTCCAGGCCGGTGGGCGAGGCCGGCGCCTGGCCCGCGTCGATGGCATCGCGTACCCGCCCCATCAGCGCCGGCCATTCGCCCATGCGGTCGCCGTAATGCGCGCGCATGAACCGGGCTTCTTGCGGCGTCAGGTGCTTTTCGTACAGGCGCAGTTTGCTTTCCGAGAAGGCTTGCAGCACGTAGTCCCGCATGGCCGGCGAAATGCCGACGTGTTCCTGCATGGCGGGTTCCTGTTCGTGCATCTGGTTCAGTTTCACGAGCAGGCGCGGATCGTTGTTGGTATCGCGCAGCAGCAGCGTCATCCAGCGCAGCGCCAGGCCTTGCGAATGGGCGTCTTCGGGCGGGGCGCCGCTGTCCATCTGCTGGCGCACCTGCGCGATCAACGCGGGCCAGTCGCCATCGTCATCGCGGGTGCGGCCATACATGGGCAGGCGAGACAGTTCTTCGGGAGAAAAGTACTTGTCGTACATGGTCATCAGTTCCAGAGTGGTCAGCCAATCGGCCAGCTCCGGTTCGGCGCCCATCGCCAACTGGCCTTGCAAGTGCGCGAGACGATCGCGCAGCGTGGCGGCCTGTTGGATCTGGCGGTCGAGCATCGTGATCTGTTTCGCGATGATCTCGTCCAGCGGCGTACCGGGCTGGTCCAGGGTGGCGCCGATTTCAGCCAGCGGCAGTCCGAAGCGACGCAGGGCCTGAATCTGATGCAGTCGGGCAATGTCGTCGCGGCCGTATAGCCGGTAGCCGTTGTCGGCGCGCGCCGAAGGCGTCAAGAGGCCGATCGCGTGATAGTGGTGCAGCGTGCGGACGGTGAGGCCGCTGCGCTTGGCCAGTTCTCCGACTTTCAGTCGCATGAGGTTCCTTCGTTGTTTACGCAGGGCGGACTTTGGGGGATGACGTTACGTGAGGGTCAAGCGGGGGGATGTTAAAGACTGCGCAGGAAATCGATCAACGCCTGATTGACCTCTTGCGGCGCTTCCTGCTGCAGCCAGTGTCCCGCGCCGGGGATGATTTCACTGGCGCGCAGTTGCGGCACCAGGGCAGGCATCGCCTTGATGATCTGGTCCATGCCGGGAATGGCCAGGCCGGTGTCGCGTTCGCCCACCAGGTACAGGGCGGGTACGTCGACCGTCTTGCCGGCCAAGGCGCCTTGCAGCGCCCAGTTGCGGTCCAGGTTGCGGTAGTAGTTCAGGCCGCCGCGAAAACCACTGGCTTGATAGCTTTGGACGAACACCGCCAGGTCTGATTCGGTCAGCCAGGCGGGCAGGGCGTTCGGGACGGGCAGCGCGTCGAGCAGGCCACGCCCCGCGGGCACCATGCCGAAGGGGTTGGGCGTGGCGGGGTCGGTGCGGGGTCCGGCCGCGCCCGAGGCGGCGAAATAGAGGGCGCGCAGCGTGGCGTCGACGTCGCGTTCGAATTCCCGTTCGGCCACGCCCGGTTCGTTGAAGTAGTGGGTGTAGAAGACGGCGGCGTCGGTCTTGGGGAACAGGCGGCTGGGCGGGATGGGCGCGCGGCCCATCATGGGGACGCCCAGCGCGGCCACGGCCCGAAAGCGGTCGGGCCGCAGTTGCGCGGCTTGCCAGGCGATGTTGGCGCCCCAGTCGCCGCCGACGATCACGGCGGTGTCGGCGCCTTCGCTGTCGACCAGGGCGATCAGGTCGCCCATCACATCCAGCGTGGTGTAGGCCGTGGCGTCTGCCGGGCGGTCGCTGGCGCCATAGCCGCGCAGGTCTGGGGCCACGGCGCGAAAGCCCGCCTGGGCCAGGGCGGGAAGCTGGTGGCGCCAGGCGTACGACGTTTCGGGAAAGCCGTGGCACAGCAGGACGAGGGGGCCGTCGCCCTGGGCGGTGACGCGCAGCGTGATGCCGTTGACGTTGACGGGACGGGATTGCAGATCGGTCATGGTGGGGCTCGCAGGCGATATCCGGTGCGGATATAATACCGTAACACTCAAAGTTACGGTATTTCGACATGGCCTGCGACACCCGCTTTGCCCGCCTGCTGCACGTGCTGGTTCACATGGACCTGCGGGGCGGTACGACCACGTCCGGCACGCTGGCGCAGATGCTGCATACCAACGAGGTCGTGGTGCGGCGAACCATGGCGGCGCTGCGCACGGCGGGCATGGTGACGTCCACCGGGGGGCGCAAGGGGGGCTGGACGTTGGCCCGGGCGCTGGACACCGTTACGGCGCGGGAGGTGTACGAGGCCATCGGCCACGGCGCGGTATTCACCATCGGGCCGGCCGACGACAATCCGGCGTGCCCGGTGGAGCGGGCGTCGAACCAGCTGGTGGCGCAGGCGCTGGGCGAGGGCGAGGCCGCGTTGCTGCAGCGGCTAGGGGCGACGGTGCTGTCGGACCTGGCGGCGCAGGTCGCGGGACACTGAAGGGCGATCAGTCCTCAGGCGGCATCCGATCGGCAAACTCCGCTGCCGACAGGCTGAAATCCTCGATCAAGGCGTTGCTCAATTCGGGGCACACGCTGCCCTGCATCTGCCGCAGCCATTGGTGGAATTCGGCAAAGAACGCATCGGTCGCCGACGTCAGTTCAAACACCCCTGAATCCGTATGCGTCAGCGCCAACGCCGCCACGATGCGCTGGAACTGCGTGGGATGGGCGGCGATGTTGTGCGGCGGCACTTGCATCAGCGCCCGGATCAGCTTCATTTCCTGGGCCTGGTCCAGGATGGTCGGCAGGCCGGCCAGTTGCTTGCTCAGGCTATGGATGTCCATGTGCTTGTCCCTCCAGTCATGCCATCCACGAAAATAATTCGTGGATAAGCGGGAATTTATATCGTTTTGAGGATCAGGGCGCGCGGCTTTGTAATGCAGGTTCGCTTAACGCCGTTCACGCTTTCAAGACTTTCCTCTCTATGAATCCCATCGGATACCGCATTCTCCCCCGGTCCGCGCCCGCCGTCTCTGCCGACGTGCTGGCCGGTTTCGCCGCCATCGGGTCGGCCCAGATCAGTGACTGCATGAACCGCCTGTATGGCGTGGCCGGGTTGCGGCCGCTGCACGCCGGCCAGCAGCGCACGGTGGGCCTGGCGCTGACCGTGAAGACCCGCCCGGGCGATAACCTGATGATCCACAAGGCGATTTCGCTGGGGGGCGCGGGTGACGTGATCGTGGTGGATGGCGCCGGCGATACCAGCAACGCGCTGGTGGGCGAGCTGATGATGATGGACGCGCAGGGCCGCGGCATCGAAGGCTTCGTGATCGACGGCGCGGTGCGCGACCTGGACGTGTTCGCGCAGGGGCAGTTCGGTTGCTTTGCGCGGGCGGTGTCGCACAAGGGGCCGTACAAGGATGGCCCGGGCGAGATCAATGTGCCGGTGTCGGTGGGCGGCCAGGTGGTCCACCCCGGCGACGTGGTGGTGGGCGACGCCGATGGCGTGGTGGTGATTCCCGCCGAGCACGCCGAAGCGGTGCTGGCGCTGGCCATGAAGAAGGAAGCCGACGAAGCCGTGGCCAAGGAAAAGCTGCGCGCCGGCACGTACACCAAGCCCTGGCTGGAGAAGACGCTGGCCGAGAAGCGGGGAGGCGCGCAATGAGCCAAGCGACCCCTGGCCAGACCGGCGCCGAGAGCGGCCGCCCGGTGGACCCGAGCGCTGCCGCCGCGTCCGCGCGCCCCGGCATCGTTGCCGACCGCATCAAGCGCATCAAGCTGTCGCCCAGCGTGGCGGCGCGCGCCATCATTGCGGAACTGCGCGAGCAGGGCCGCCGCATCATCGACCTGACGATCGGCGAGCCGGATTTTTCCACCCCCGAACATATCCGCCAGGCCGCGACGGCTGCCATGAACCGTGGCGAAACCAAGTATCCGCCGGCCCAGGGCACGGTGGCGCTGCGCAAGGCGGCCCGCGGCCATCTGCTGGCGGCGACCGGGGTGGACTACCCGGTGGCCCGCATCATCGTCAGTACGGGCGCCAAGCAGGTGATCTTCAACGGCCTGGCCGCGACGCTGAACGACGGCGACGAGGTGCTGATCCCTGCGCCGTTCTGGGTCTCGTACCCGGACATGGTGCTGGTGAACGGCGGCGTGCCGGTGGCGGTGGCGACCACGCCGGCCACGGACTACAAGCTGACGCCGGACGCGCTGGAACGCGCCATCACGCCGCGCACCAAGTGGCTGATGATGAACGCGCCGAGCAATCCGACGGGCTCGGTCTACACTGCCGACGAGCTGCGCGGGCTGACCGAAGTGCTCAAGCGCCATCCGCAGGTGTGGCTGATGACGGACGACATCTACGCGCGCCTGAATTTCACGGATACGCCCACGGTGCACCCGTTGCAGGTGGCGCCGGAACTGGCCGACCGTACGCTGGTGGTCAATGGCGTGTCCAAGGCGTACGCCATGACGGGCTGGCGCATCGGGTATGGCGCGGGGCCGGACGAGCTGATCAAGGCCATGGCGATTCTGCAATCGCAAAGCACGTCGGGCGCGTCGTCGGTGAGCCAGGCGGCCGCGCTGGAAGCGCTGGCCGGTCCGCAGGATTGCGTGGCCGAATTCGCCCGGGTGTTCCGCGAACGCCGCGACCTGGCGGTGGCCGAATTGTCGGGCGCGCCGGGGCTGGACATCGTGGTGCCGCAAGGCGCGTTCTACGTGTTTCCGGACTGCTCGGGCCTCTTGGGCAAGCGCACGCCGGGGGGCGACGAGATCCGCACCGATACCGACCTGACGCACTACCTGCTGCGCGAAGCCGGCGTGGCGGTGATCGACGGCCATGCGTATGGCGCGCCGGGCACGTTCCGGCTGTCGTTCGCGGCCTCGCTGGACGATATCCGGCAGGGCTGCTCGGCGATCCGCGAGGCCTGCGCCAGGCTGGTGTAGGGCGACGGCCCGCGCAGGGTGTCGATGCCTTCGCGCGGGCCCATTCTGTTTTCTTGACCATAAACACAAGGGGAATCAACCATGACTTACCGTTCACGCATTGCCGCCTGCCTGGGCCTGGCCACGCTGTTGCTGGGCACTGCCGCCCAGGCCGACCAGGTGGCCGACATCAAGGCGCGCGGGGAATTGATCTGCGGCACGCTGGGCACGTCGCAGCCGTTCAGCTTCCAGGACGCCGCCTCGCGCCAACTGGTGGGCTATGACGTCGACGTCTGCAAGCTGGTGGCCGACAAGCTGGGCGTGAAGGTCAGCTACAAGCTGCTGTCGGTGGCGGCCCGCGTGCCCGAACTGAACGAAGGCCGGGTCGACATCCTGGCGGCCAACCTGGGCTATTCGCCGGACCGCGCGCAGCAGATCGCGTTCAGCCACGCCTATTACGTCAGCCCGCAGAAGCTGCTGGTGCGCAAGGATTCGGGCCTGGACACGATTGAATCGCTGAACGGCCGCCGCATCGGCGCGACCAAGGGGTCCAGTTCGGAACGCGAGATCAAGCGCATCCTGGACAAGTCGCAGGTCATTGGCTATGGCGACAGCTCGGCCACCTACCTGGCCCTGCAGCAAAAGAAGGTGGACGCGCAGTTTGCGTCGGAACTGGTGCTGGCGCGCCTGGTGCTGCAAAGCCCGCCCACGGCGCCGGTGACCGTGATTGCCAAGTCGGTGTTCGACGAGCCCTGGGGCCTGGGCGTGCGCAAGACGGAACCTGGCTTGCTGCAAGTGGTGAACCAGGCGCTGGACGAAGCCGAAAGCTCGGGCGTGGCCGCGCAGCTGTTCGACAAGTGGTTCGGCGCGCAGACGCCGTACAAGCTGGAGCGCGGGTTCAAGATCGGCCCCATCGCGGGTTGAGCGGCGGTTGCGTTTCATGAGCCTACTTGACGCTTCGCAATACCAGCTGCTGGCCAGCGGCATGGCGGTGACGCTGCAGCTGTTCCTGGTGTCCTGGGTGATGGCCTTCACGATCGCGGTGACGCTGGTCGTGGTGCGGGCCACCAACCTGGCGCCATGCCGCTGGCTGGTCGATGCCTATGTGGAATACCACCGCAACGTGCCGCTGCTGGTGCAGGTGCTGTTCTGGTATTTCGGCATGCCCGAGCTGCTGCCGGAAGGTTTCCGGCTGTGGCTGTACCAGCACAACGCCGAGATGTCGCTGGCGGCCATCGCCCTGGCGCTGGGGTCGGCCGCGTACATCGCCGAAGACATCCGCAGCGGGCTGCGCGCCATTCCGGGCACGCAGTTCGAGGCGGCCCGGGCGCTGGGCGCCAGCTACCTGCAATGCATGCGTTTCGTGATCGTGCCGCAGGCGGTGCGGATTTCGATCCCGCCGCTGGTGGGCCGCGCCTTGCTGCTGTTCAAGAACACCAGCGTGGCCATGGCCATCGGCGTGATGGAACTGACCTACCAGGCGCGCGAGATCGAAAACGAGACCTACCGCACCTTTGCCACGTTCGGCGCGGCCACCCTGATGTACCTGCTGGGATCGTTTCTGATCATGCTGATCGGTTCGCGCATCTATGCCCGCTACCGCCTGAATCGCGGAGGCCACGGTGCTTGATCTGCTATTGCAATACTGGCCCACGCTGCTGGTCGGCCAATACCCGAATGGCCCCTTGGGCGGCCTGGCGCTGACGCTGATCCTGGCGGCCTGCGGCCTGGCCCTGTCGCTGCCGCTGGCGCTGGCCATCGCGCTGGCGCGAGTCAGCCCGTATGGCTGGCTGCGCGTGGCCAGCAAGACGCTGGTCAATGTGGTGCGGGGCATGCCGCTTTTGATGCTGATCTTCTGGGCCTATTTCGTGGTGCCCAAGCTGACCGGGCAGGTGATCAGCGGCTTCTGGACCCTGATCGCCGCGCTGGTGGTGTACGAAAGCGCTTATCTGTCGGAAGTGATCCGCTCGGGCATCGAGGCGGTGCCGCGCGGCCAGATCGAGGCCTCGCGCTCGCTGGGCGTGGGCTACTGGACGACGATGCGGCGCGTGGTGCTGCCGCAGGCGCTGTTCAACGTGCTGCCCAGCCTGACCAGCCAGTTCGTGTCGACGGTGAAGGAAACCTCGCTGGGCTATGTGATCAGCGTGAACGAACTGACGTTCGCGGCCAACCAGGTCAACAACCTGGTGCTGACGCAGCCGCTGCAGGTGTTCGGCATCCTGGCGATCATCTACTTCGTGGTGTGCTTCAGCCTGAGCCGCGGCCTGTCGTGGCTGGACCTGCGCATCCGCCGCCAACGCGCCATGGCCTGAGCCGGCGCAAGGGCCCTTACGGAATCTTTTCATGATCAAGCTTGAGAAAGTCAATAAATGGTATGGCGAGCACCACGTCCTGAAGGACGTGGACCTGTCGGTGGCGCGCGGCGAAGTGCTGGTGGTGTGCGGGCCGTCGGGCTCGGGAAAATCGACCATGATCCGCACGGTGAACCGGCTGGAACCCATTGAAAAAGGCCGCATCCTGATCGATGGCGCCGACATCTACGCCAAGGGCGCCAACCTGAACGCGCTGCGCCAGAAGATCGGTTTCGTGTTCCAGCAGTTCAATCTGTTTCCGCACATGAGCGTGCTGGAAAACGTGATCTTCGCGCCGGTCAGCATCCGCAAGCAGCCGCGCAAAGCGGCCGTGGAACTGGCCCGCCAGTTGCTGGCGCGGGTGGGGCTGGAGCACAAGATCGACGCCTATCCGGGGTCGCTTTCCGGCGGCCAGCAGCAACGGGTGGCGATTGCGCGGGCGCTGGCCTTGCAGCCGCCGGTGATGCTGTTCGACGAACCCACCAGCGCGCTCGACCCCGAAATGGTGGGCGAGGTGCTGCAGGTGATGAAGGGCCTGGCCAAGGACGGCATGACGATGGTCTGCGTGACCCACGAAATGGGGTTCGCGCGGGACGTCTGCGACCGGGTGGTGTTCATGGACGCGGGCGAGATCCTGGAAATGGATACGCCGGAACGCTTTTTCAGTGCGCCCAGCCATCCCCGGGCGCAGCGTTTCCTGGCGGACATCCTGCATCCGCGCGGGTAGGCGGCGGCTTGCGCAGGCCCGGCCGCCTGGCGGGCGCCTGCGCAGGTCCCGGGGCAGCGCGGCATCGCGGTCGACGATAATGTGAGGGTTTCCATGCGATTCGCATCCACCGCCGCGATGTACACCCTTAAACAGCTAGAGGCTTTCTACTGGAGCTCGCAACTGGGCAGCTTCAGTGCCTCGTCGCGCAAGCTGCACACGACCCAATCGGCCGTGGCCAAGCGGGTGGGCGAGCTGGAAGCCTTTGCCGGGGCGCCGCTGTTCGAGCGCCGCGCCAAGAAGCTGGTCATGACCCCGCAGGGCCGCAAGCTGTTCGAGCTGGCCCGTGAAATGCTGGACCTGAACAGCCGCATCGTGCAGAACATGGCCGATCCGGCCAGTTTCGAAGGCGTGGTGCGGCTGGGCGTGACCGAGCTGGTCGGCATGACGTGGCTGGCGCGGCTGGTCAGCCAGATCAGCCTGCGCTATCCGCGGGTGCAGCTGATGCCCGAGATCGACGGCGGCATCACGCTGTACGAGCGACTGGAACAGGACCAGCTGGACCTGGCGATCATGCCGGGCCCGTTCTGGAGCTATCAGTACGACTGCGTGCACCTGGGGGCGGTGACCAACGTCTGGATGGCCAGCCCGGCGCTGGACATCGATTTTTCGGCACGGCTGACGCCGCAGGACCTGGCGCCGTATCCGGTGATTTCGCAGCCCACCAATTCGGCCTTGTCGCACCTGTACGACGCCTGGTTCGCCGAGCAGGGCCTGCCGGTCAAGCGGGTACTGACCTGCAACAGCCTGGGCATGATGGCGCAATTGACGATGCTGGGCCTGGGCATCAGCTACCTGCCGGGTGCCTATTTCGCGCCGCTGGTCGAGCGCGGCGCGCTATGCCAGCTGGACGTCAAGCCCGACCTGCCCACTATCAATTATTACGCGGTGCACAAGAAGAACATCGTCAATCCGGTGGTGTCGCGGGTGATCGATATTGCCCGCGAGGAATGCGGATTCGAGGTGGCGGGGGCGTTTTTGCCCCATGTGCCGCCGGCAACCCGGCCGGGTGGGGCGTAGCCGGGGCGGACGGCGCGAGGCGGTTGCTGCCCCGGCGCCGCCGGCCGGTCAAGGCTGCGGGGCTTAACCGCAGCGGATCGCGGTCATGACGTCTTGTTTGTCCACGATCAGGTTCAGGCGGGTGTCGTTGTATTCCATGGTGACCAGTTGGCCCGGGCGCAGGATGCGGCCGGTGGTGGCGCCGCTGCGGCCGCGCAGGTCTTCCAGGACGGCGGGGGTGGCCTTCTGGCCGATCTGCGATTGCAGGCCGCTGGCGTCGCAGGTCTTGCCCGTGGGGCGGCCCGACGACGTGGCGCCGTAGGACGGGCTGGACGAGGAGTCGGAAGCGGAAGCCGGGCTGCTTGAGCTGGAATCGGTGGACGCGGAAGCGGACGAGGAACGCGGGGTTCCGGGATTGGCGCAGGCGCTCAGCGCGGCGACCAGCAGGACGGGAATCAGCTTGCGGATCATGAATTACTCCTGAAAGATGTCCGAGGCGCATCCACTGCAAACGTTTCAGCGCCGGGGAAAAACATCATAGACCAGCCGCCCGTGCCGCGCTTGGCCGGCAAGCGTGCTATTGCAGCTGGCGTCCTTTGGTTTCGGGCAGCAACAGCGCGGTCAGGATGACGACGGCATAGGCCCCCGCGGCAAATACGCCGATCGCCCAGCCCAAGCCTTGCTGCTGGCTGAGAAACCCCACCAGACTGGGAAACAGGGCACCCACCCCGCGACCGAAGTTGTAGGCGAAGCCCTGGCCGGTGGCGCGGACGCTGGACGGGAACAGTTCGGTCAGGTAGGCGCCGATGCCACTGAAAATGCCCGAAGCGGCGAACCCCAGCGGAAAGCCCAGCACCAGCATCTGGCTGTTGGTCAGGGGCAGTTGCGTATAGACGTAGACGCTGACCGCGGACAGCACCGAGAAGATCAGCAGATTGGCGCGGCGACCCAGGCGGTCGGCCAGGTAGGCGCCGGCGATGTAGCCGCAGAAGGATCCCACGATGATCACCAGCAGGTAGCCGCCGGTATTGAGTATGGACAGATGGCGTTCGACTTTCAGGAACGTCGGCAACCAGGTGGTGATGGCGTAGTAGCCGCCCTGTACGCCGGTGCACAGCAGCGCCGTGACGACGGTGGTCTTGAGCAGGGCGGGCGAGAAGATGGTCCAGAACGACGCCGCCGCGATACCGCTGGCCTGGCGCCTTTGGAACATTTCGGGTTCGGGGACGTGCTTGCGGATGTAGAGCACCAGGAAAGCGGGCAACACACCGATCCAGAACAGGCTGCGCCACGCCCATTCAGGCGGCAGCACGGAAAACGCCAGGGTGTAGAGCAGGGCGGCGGCGCCCCAGCCCACGGCCCAGCCGCTTTGCACGGTGCCTACCGCCTTTGCGCGATGCTGGGCGCGGACGATTTCACCCATCAGCACCGAGCCCACCGCCCATTCGCCGCCGAAGCCCAGGCCTTGCAGGGCGCGCAGGACGAACAGTTGTTCAAAGTTCTGCGCGAAGCCGATGGCGACGGTGCAGAGGGAAAACCAGATGATGGTGTATTGCAGGATGCGCACGCGGCCGTAGCGGTCGGCCAGGATGCCGGCCAGCCAGCCGCCCACCGCTGAAAACAGCAAGGTGACCGTGCCGAGCATGCCGGCCTGGCCCTTGTCGATGTGCCAGAGCGTCATCAGGGTGGAAATGACGAAAGTGAAAACCATGAAATCCAGGGCGTCGATGGCCCAGCCGCCGAACGCGCCGATGAAGGTGCGGCGTTCGGTCGTATTCAATTCTCGAAACCATTGCATGGGGGGTCTCCGTGAGGGGGGAGCGGACGCGTCCGCGCTGTTGCCGGGCGGGTTCAGGCCGAGGCAAAGCCGTAGAGGTGTTCGGGGTTGGTGACCAGGATGCGCTGGCGCAGGGCGGCGTCGGGGGCCCAGTCGGCCAGTTGGTTGCGCAGGCCGCCGGTATCGACCATGCGGGGGATATGGACGTGCGGCCAATCGCTGCCCCAGAGCATGCGGTCGGGCGCGGCCTCGATCAGGGCGCGGGCCCATGGCGTGACGTCGTTGAAGTCGTCGAAGCGTTCGCTGATGCGATAGGCCCCGGACAATTTGACCCACCAGCCGTGGTCCTGCACCAGGTGCTGCATGGCCTGAAAACCGGGGCTGTCGGTGCCGTCCGCGACGGGCATGTGGCCCATGTGGTCGATCACGCCGGTGACGGGCAGCCGGCGCATGCGCGGCATCAGTTCCGGCAGGTGGCGCGCATCCAGCAGGAATTGCATGTGCCAGCCCCGTTCGGCGCAGCGGTGGGCCAGGGGTTCCATGGCGTCGAAACCGACGCCGCCGCCAAAAAGCACATTGACGCGCAGGCCGCGCACGCCGGCGGCATGCATGGCATCGAGTTCTCGGTCGTTCACCGACGGGTCGACCACGCCTACGCCGCGCAGGCGCTGCGGGTGGCGCCGCAGCACGTCCAGGAAGTAGCGGTTGTCGGTGCCGTACACACTGATCTGCACGAGCACGCCCCGGGTCATGCCGGTGGCGTCCAGCATGGCGAGGTAAGACGCTTCAGGGGCAGGCGGCGGCGTGTAGGTGCGCTCAGGCACGAAGGGGTAGGCGTGGGGGTCGGCGGCCACCACGTGGGCATGCGTGTCGCAAGCGCCTGGAGGAAGGTTGAATCGGGCGGCGGCTACCGTGGGCAGCGGGCCCAGGCAGACAGGAGGAGCGGCAGGCATGAAGCGTGTCCTTGCGGGGGGAGGGTTGCGAAGGCCACTATCGTAGAGAAGAAAATTGCGTATGTGGAGAAAGCGCCCACATCTAGGACCAGCAGAGGTTTGCCAGCGCGAGCGACGCCTTAATGGAAGTTGCGGCTGGGTGTGCTGAGCCCGCCGAGCAGGTCGGACAGGTCCACCAGCCGCTGTGCGATCAGGTGGCGCACGCCGTCGACGTTCTGCCAGGTGCCGTACACGCCCAGCAGGCTGGCGCCGAGCAGTTCGCGGCGCTGGCGTTCGATCAGTTCGGGGCGCACCACCACGTTGACGGGGCCGGTCTCGTCTTCGAGGGTGACGAAGATGACGCCCTTGGAGGTTTGCGGCCGCTGGCGCACGGTGACGATGCCGCAGGCGCGGGCCACGCGCTTGTCGGGGTAGCCGTTGAGCACGGCGGCGGGCTGGAAGTTGCGGGCGGCCAGTTGCGGGCGCAGCAGGTCCACGGGATGGCGTCGCAGGGTCAGGCCGACGCTGCGGTAGTCGGCCGCGACGGTCTGGCTTTCGGATGGCGCGGCCAGTGTCGGGGCGTCGGTTTCGTGGATGGCGGCGTCGCGCAGCAGGTCGCGGCTGTGGACGCTGGCGGCGGCTTCCCAGCTGGCCTGGCGGCGATGGCCGGCCAGGGTCAAGAGGGCGTCGCCGGCCGCCAGGGCGTTGAGGTCGTGGCGGTTCAGGGCGGCGCGGCGAGCCAGGTCGCCGGTATTGGCAAAGGGCGCGTCGGCGCGCGCGGCTTCGATGCGGCGCGCGGTGTCTTCGCGCAGGCCCTGGATCAGGCTCAGGCCCAGCCGCACGGCGGGGCGGGTTTCATGCGGGGCGGGTGCGTGCGGGCGCGCCGGACGCGGGGCGTGCCCGTCGGGCAGGGCTTGCAGCGCCGAGTCCCAGCCGCTGACGGTGACGTCCACCGGCAGCACGCAGACGCCATGGCGACGGGCGTCCTGCACCAGTTGCGCGGCGGGGTAAAAGCCCATGGGCTGGGAATTGAGCAGGGCCGCCAGGAAGGCCTCGGGTTCGTGGCGCTTGAGCCAGGAACTGTAGTACGCAAGCAGGGCGAAGCTGGCGGCGTGGCTTTCGGGAAAGCCGTATTCGCCAAAGCCCTCGACCTGCCGGAACAGGGCTTCGGCGAATTCCAGCGTGTAGCCGTGGGCCAGCAGGCCGCCCACCAGCTTGGTGCGGTATTTGTCGACGCCGCCCTTGCGCTTCCAGGCGGCCATGGACCGCCGCAGCTGGTCGGCATCGCCGGGGGTGAAGCCGGCCGCGACCACGGCGATCTGCATCACCTGTTCCTGGAAGATGGGCACGCCCATGGTGCGGCTGAGCACGCCGCGCACTTTTTCGCTGGGATAGCTTTCTTTTTCGCGGCCCTGGCGGCGGCGCAGGTAGGGGTGCACCATGCCGCCCTGGATCGGGCCGGGCCGCACGATGGCCACCTGCACCACCAGGTCGTAGTATTGGCGCGGCCGCAGGCGCGGCAGCATGCTCATCTGGGCGCGCGATTCGATCTGGAACACGCCCACAGTGTCGGCGTCGCAGATCATGTCGTAGGTGGGGATGTCGCCTTCGGGGATGTCTTGCAGGCGTATCGGCTGGCCGCGGCGCTGGCCGGCCAGTTCGAGCGTGCGCCGCAGCGCCGACAGCATGCCCAGCGCCAGCACGTCGACCTTGAGCAGCTTGAGCGCGTCCAGGTCGTCTTTGTCCCATTGCACGACGCTGCGGTCGGCCATGGCGGCGTTTTCGATGGGCACCAGCCGCGACAGCTTGCCGCGCGAGATGACGAACCCGCCCGGATGCTGCGACAGGTGGCGCGGAAATCCCATCAGGGTCTGGGCCAGCGCGGCCCATTGCCGCGCCACCCGGGATTCGGGGTCCAGCCCGCAGGTGCCCAGGGTGCGCAGCATTTCCTTCTTGCCATCCCACCACTGGTGGGCGCGCGCCACGGTGTCGATCACGCCCAGGTCGACCCCCAGCGCGCGGCCGGTATCGCGCAGCACGCTGCGCGGCCGGTAGGAAATGACCACGGCGGTCAGGGCGGCGCGCTGGCGGCCGTATTTTTGGTAGATGTACTGGATGACTTCTTCGCGGCGCTGGTGTTCGAAGTCGACGTCGATGTCGGGCGGCTCGTTGCGTTCTTTGCTGATGAAGCGTTCGAACAGGTTGTTGCCGCGTTGCGGGTCGACTTCGGTGATGCCCAGGCAGTAGCAGACGGCCGAGTTGGCGGCCGACCCGCGGCCCTGGCACAGGATGCCGGCCTGGCGGGCGAACAGCACGATGTCGTAGACGGTCAGGAAGTAGGCTTCGTAGTGCAGGTCGGCGATCAGGGCCAGTTCTTTTTCGATCTGCTCGGAGACGCTGGCCGGCACCCCGGCCGGAAAACGCCGCGCGGCGCCGGCCAGGGTTTCCTGGCGCAGGAAGGTGGCGGGCGTGTGGCCGCGCGGGACGATTTCGTCGGGGTATTCGTAGCGCAGTTCGTCCAGCGAAAACGCGCAGCGCCGCGCCACCACCAGGGTCTGGGCCAGGGCGTCGGGCGGATACAGGTTGGCCAGCCGCATGCGGCTGCGCAGGTGCTGCTCGGCGTTGCCGGCCAGCGCGTAGCCGCACTGTGCCACGGACTGGTGGGTGCGGATGCCGGTCAGGGTGTCGTGCAGCGGCTTGCGCGAACGCACGTGCATCTGCACCTGGCCCAGGGCCACCACGGGCAGGTCGGCGGCCTGCGCGGCGTGTTCGACGGCGGCGCGATGCAGGTCGTCGCGCGAGCGGTACAGCAGGGTCAGGCCGACCCAGGCGCGGCGTTCGAAGGTGGCGGCCAGCCAGCGCGCCTGCTGGGCCATGCGGTCGGGGTCGTCGCCGTAGGTGGGCGACAGGATGGCCAGGCATTCGGGCAGGTGGCGCAGGTGGGCGTAGCCGGGCGGCGGGTCGGTGAAGTCTTCGGGGGCCAGGCGGTATTCGCCCTTGGGCGCGCGGGTGCGCGCCAGGGTGATGAGTTCGGACAGGTTGCCGTAGCCCTCGCGGGTTTGCGCCAGCAGGGTCAGGTCCAGCGGCGCGGCGTCGGGGCCGGCGCGCAGCCGGAAGGTGGCGCCGATGATGAGCGGCAGCTTCTGGGTCTTGGCTTCCATGTGGGCCCGCACCACGCCGGCCAGGCTGCATTCGTCGGTGATGGCCAGGGCCGCGTAGCCGAGTTCGGCGGCGCGGGCGGCCAGTTCTTCGGGGTGCGAGGCGCCTTGCAGGAACGAGAAGTTGGACTGGCACTGCAGTTCGGCATAGCCGGGCAGCCCGATGAGCGGATCGGGGGCGTCAGGGGAATCGTCGAACGGTTGCATGGCGGATCGCGAGGCGGAAGGGGCGCCGTCAGGCGTACAGGCCGTGCAGGAACCAGCGGGCGTGTTCGTCGTCGCGTTCGCGGTAGATCCAGTAGCGCGCGCGGGCGGCGTCTTCGGCGACGAAGTAGTCGCGTACGGTCAGGGCCGGGTCCCACCAGCCGCTTTCGATGCGTTCGGGGCCGCGCATCAGCCGCAGGGCCTGGCCGGCGTATTGCGGGCGGTGGCCGGACAGCTTCAGGAGCAGCGGCGGATCAAGCAGCCAGAAGGGGCGGTCGAGCGTGGGGGGCAGGGGGCCGGCCGGCTGCGGGGCATCCAGCGCGTCGCCCCAGGAATTGGCGGCTTCGGGGCGGTGGTCGGGCGTGGGACAGGGGCGGCGCACCTGGTCGCGCCCCAGCCGCGCGGCCAGCAGGTCGAGCAACCGGGCGTGGTCGGCCGCGGTGCCGCCGGGCTCGGGAAACAGGGTGGTGCTGGCAGCGGGCTGGTCGACCGTGTCGGGGGCCAGCAACGCCACCGCGATGACGGGGGCTTCGAGCGTGAGCCGGCCCAGCTTTTCGCGCAGCAGGTTGAGAACCTGGGGCGCCTGCCAGACGGGCTGGGCCAGGGCCAGTTCGAGTTCGGTGGGCGGGCGGGCGTGGCGGCCGCGTTCGTGGTCCAGCCGCAGCAGCACGCGCCGCACCGCCAGTTGCCGCGCGGCCAGCCAGCCGCCCAGCTGTTCGGCCAGGCGCCGCGCCACGGCCAGCACCGCGTCGGTGTGCTCGACGTAGTCCATGAGTTCGATGCGGCGCGAGAAGCTGGGCGGCGGTTCGATCCAGCGGTGCAGTTCGGGCGACTGGCCGTAGGCGGCATCCAGGGCCTGCAGCAGGTCGGGGGTGCTGCGCCGTTGCAGGCCGGCACGCGGCAGGGCGCGCAGGTCGGCCAGCGTGTGGCAGCCGATGTCGTGCAGCCAGTCCAGGCGCGGCTGCGCCTGCGGCAACAAGGCCACGGGCAGGGCGTCCAGGCGGCGCGCCAGCGTGGGCAACGCCAGGGTGCGGCGCAGCCGGGCGCGCCCCGGACGGTGGGCCAGCAGCCAGGCGCCGGCCGCCGTGGGCGCCATGCCCAGCGAGACGCGCAGGTCCAGCGCGCCCAGCGTGGCCGCCACGCGCCGATGCAGGGCCCGCGGCCCGCGAAAGAACTGCAGGCTGGCGCCCACGTTGAGCAGGATGGTGTCGTCGTCGGCCAGGGCGACTTCGGGGGTGTATTGCAGCAACGCCAGGGCCGCGCCTTGCAGGGTGTCGGCTTCGGCCAGGGGTTCGCGCGTCAGCAGGTCGACGTCGGGCGCGATGGCGGCCGCGCCGCCGCGGCGCATGCCGGGGCGCACCCCGGCCCGATGGGCGGCGGGGGTGAGGGCGGCCACGCGTTCCTGGTCGAGGACCGCGCAGGCCTGGTCTTCATGCGGCCAGTGCGGGCGCAGGGCGTCCAGCGGCAGGCAGCGCAGGTAGGCGGCGATCCAGAGGCGCATGGCGGGAAGGCGTAAGGGCGCCGGGCTCGAGGCCCACGTACAGCGGGGTGTCGCAGACCGGCCCCCGGCGCTTGAGAATATGGACGGACAACCCACCCGCGGCGGGCGCAAGCGCCAGGCGCAAGGGGGCGGGGGTGGGGTTTTGCGCCGCGCTGGCCGGGCGCAGGGCGACAAAGAGCAGGTCGCTGGCCTGGGCGGCCAGGTGCAGGCGACGCAGGGATTCGGGGCGCACGTGGGGCAGCCAGCACAGCAGCGCGCCGCAACTGCCGTTTTTAAGGATCTGTTCGGCGGCCCAGAGGGCATCCAGGGGTTTTTCGGGGGCCACCCACAGCAGTTGCCGGGGATCCAGCCGCCAGCTCATCCAGCTGGCGATATGCGGGGCGTGCGGCGGCTGCACCAGCGCAATGGCGCGGCGGGTTTCAAGCTGCGCCAGGGCCGGCCGCAGCAGGCGGATTTCGCCGATGCCGGGCTGCGGGGTAAGCAGTTCGATCAGCGAACCCAGCGGCCAGCCGCCATCGGGCAGCTCGGCCGACAGGGCGGCATGGCCGGTGGGCAGGCTGCGGGCGGCGCCCCGGGCAAGCTGGGTAGCGCGCCACACGGCGGGGTGGATGTGTTCTGGAGACTGCATGGCGGGCGGACGACCCGGTTTTCCTGGGGTGGGGAGGGCCAGGCAAGCCGCCTGGAATTCAATATTGCTGTATGAATATACAGTATTTTACCTGAGCCGGACGTAGCGGAACGTGTCCTGACTATGCACCGTCATGGTGCGAAACATGCATCCCGATCCGGCGCGGAACGCGACCGTCACGGACACCGCCGCGGCCGTCACGCCCGTTGTTCACCCAGGCCTGACTTGGCACGCTTCCTGCTTGTATCCACATGTCACCGTCTCCCCACGCAACAACAACCAATGAACGGAGTGTTGAACATGGCCCATCAACCGGAAAAGATCGTCGAACTTTCGCGTCGCGTCGAGCGCATTTCGAACGAGAAGATCGAAAGCATTGTTGATATCAACCAGCAGGCCAAATACCTGTCGCTGAACGCGCGCATCGAAGCGGCGCGCTCGGGCGAGGCGGGGCGGGGATTCGCGGTGGTGGCTAACCAGGTGCAGTACGTGTCCGAGCAGATCACGGGCATCGCCGACGCGCTCAAAGAAGAATTGGCCGGCTCCATCGCCGACCTGATCCGCATCGGCGAAAACACCCTGCACGAGATCCGCGGCTACGAAGGCCGGCGCCTGGGCGACCTGGCCTTGAACATGATCGAGACCATGGACCGCAACCTGTACGAACGGTCTTGCGATGTGCGCTGGTGGGCGACGGATTCGGCGGTGGTGCAGGCGCTGGAAGCGCCCGGCGCCGCCACGGCCAGCCATGCCTGCGGACGGTTGGGCGTGATCCTGGACAGCTATACGGTCTATCTGGACTTGTGGGTGGCCGACGCGCAGGGGCGGGTGGTGGCCAGCGGCCGCCCCGACCGCTACCCGCAGACGCGCGGCGCCAGCGTGGCCCACGCCGACTGGTTCCGGCGCGGCATGGACACGGCGGACGGGGGCGACTATGTGGCCATGGACGTGGACAGCGAACGCCTGCTGGGCGGCGCCCACGTCGCCACCTACGCCACCGCCATCCGGCGCGACGCCGACAAGCACGGCAAGCCTCTGGGCGTGCTGGGCATTTTCTTTGACTGGAGCCAGCAGGCCGACAGCATCGTGAAGTCGGTGGGCCTGTCCGAGGACGAGTGGTCGCGCACCCGCTGCATGCTGGTCGACAGCAAGCATCGCGTCATTGCGGCGTCCGACGGCGCGGTGTCGCTGAAAGAGCGCTATGTGCTGCGCCACGACGAGCGGCCTCGCGGCTTTTACGAAAACGCCGACCACAGCCTGGTGGGGTTTTCGGTGACGCCGGGCTACGAGACCTACGCCGGCCTGGGCTGGTACGGCGTGATCGCGCAGCGGCCGCGCGCGGCGTTCGAATAACGTGATCGCAGCGGGGCCGCGCGGGCGGCTCCGGCCGGGGTCAGGGCCGCACGGCCGCCGGCGGGGCTTCGTGTCCGACGCCGGCGGCGCGGTCCGCCTCCAGGCCGTAGAACTGCATGTCCTCGTAGCGGATCCAGTGCGACTTGCGTATCAGCCGGTGGCCGATCCAGAACGCCAGGAACAACGGAATCGCCAGGTAGGTCGAGGCCACGCCGATCCAGTCGATGCGCTCGTCCAGAAAGGCCTGGTAGTTCTGGCCCAGCGTGACCAGCAGGCACAGCACGAAGGCCAATAGCGGGCCGAACGGGAACAGGCCGGCCTTGTAGGGCAGGTTGGCCGTGTCGTAGCCGTGCTTGATGTAGCCCTGGCGGAAGCGGTAATGGCTGACCGCGATGCTCAGCCAGACGATGAATTCGGTCATGCCCGCGAAGTTGAGCAGCCAGATGTAGACCGCCTTGGGGCTGTAGACCACGCTGAACATGCACAGGCAGGCAAGCGCGGTGGTGGCCAGCAGCGCGTACAGCGGCACGCCGCTGCGCGTCAGGCGCCTGAAGAGGGCCGGCGCCTGGCCTTCGACGGCCATGTTGAACAGCATGCGCGTGGCGGCGTACATGCCGGAATTGCCGGCCGACAGCACCGACGTCAGGATCACCGCGTTCATCACGGTGGCCGCCGACAGCAGCCCGGCGTGCTGGAACACCAGCGTGAACGGGCTGACGGCCACGTCCGCGACTTCGTTGCGCAGCAGTTGCGGGTCGGTGTAGGGGATGAGCAGGCCGATGATCAGGATGGCCAGCACGTAGAACAGCAGGATGCGCCAGAACACATGGTTGATGGCGCGCGGCACGTTGCGGCGCGGGTTTTCGGATTCGCCGGCCGCCACCGCCACCAGTTCGGTGCCCTGGAACGAATAGGCCACCACCATGGCCACGCCCACCCAGGTGGCGGCGTTGCCCACGAAGGGCGCGTCGCCCACCGCCCAGTTGCGCACGCCCACCGGCGCGTCGCTGTGGATGATGCCCGCCAGCATGGCCACGCCCAGCACGATGAAGCACAGGACGGCGACCACCTTGATGATGGCGAACCAGTATTCGGCCTCGCCGAAGCTGCGCGCCGAAAAGGCGTTCAGCCCGAAAGTCAGGGACAGGAACAGGATGCTCCAGATCCATCCAGGCGTATCGGGAAACCAGTACGCCATGACCAGTTGGGCGGCCACCACGTCCACCGCCACCACCGTGGCCCAGCTGAGCCAGAAGTTCCAGCCCAGCGCGAAGCCGAAGCCGCCGTCGACATAGCGGGACGCATAGGTGCAGAACGAGCCCGACACGGGCATGAAGGTGGCCAGCTCGCCCAGGCTGGTCATGATGAAATAGACCATCAGGCCGATCAGCAGATAGACCATCAGCGCGCCGCCGGGGCCCGCCTGCGCGATGGCGGCGCCGGACGCGATGAACAGGCCGGTGCCGATGGCGCCGCCCAGGGCTATCATGGTCAGGTGGCGTGCCTTGAGCACGCGGTGCAACTGGTTTTGGCCGGCCGGAGGATTTCCCGAGTCTGTCGTCGGTGTTTTCATGGAATGCGTCGAAATGCGTATGGCGCGCATTTTACAATGGGCCTGTCCAGTGCCTTTGCGGAGCCGTTACATGGCTGCTTCTCCCCCGATTTCCCGCTCGCTTGAATTCTTGCCCGAGCCCGGCACCGATGTGCGCCAGCTGTTCATCCTGCTGCACGGCGTGGGCGGCTCGCCCGACAACCTGTTGCCGCTGGCCGAGGCCGTGCGCGCCGCGTTTCCCGCGGCGGCGGTGCTGATCCCCGAAGGCTTCGAGCCCTTTGACGGCGGCGGCACGGGCCGCCAGTGGTTCTCGGTGCGCGGCGTGTCCGAAGAAAATCGCCCCGAACGCGTGGCCCAGGCCATGCCGCCGCTGGAAGCCTACGTGCGCCAGGCCCAGGCCCGCTTCGGCCTGCTGCAGTCCGACACCGCGCTGGCCGGCTTTTCGCAGGGCGCCATCATGGCGCTGGAACTGGTGCAGGCGCACGACGGCATGGCCGGACGCGTGATCGCCTTTTCGGGCCGTTACGCGCAATTGCCCAAGACCGCGCCGATGTACACCACGCTGCACCTGCTGCATGGCGCCGACGACCCCGTGATGCACGTGTCGCACATCCAGGCCGCGCAGGCGCGGCTGGACGAACTGCACGGCGATGCCACCATCGACATCGCCACGCACGTGGGCCACGAGCTGCACCCGGCCCTGATCCAGCGCGCCATCGTGCGGCTGCAGACCTGCGTGCCGCTGCGCAGCTGGGAAGCGGCGCTGGGCCTGAACCAGACGCCGCCCGACGGCGCGACGCTGCATTGAGCCCGCGCGCCCAAGCGTCTTGCCGGACGAGGGCTGTCCGATGAGCCCCGCGAAATCCGCGGCTGCGCGCGATGCGGACCCCGTCGGCGGTGCGCAAAGCATCTTCCGGGTGCTGCGCATCTTGAAATACGTGGGCGCGGCGCCCGCGCGCGGCGTGGGCCTGACCGACGTGGTGCGCGAACTGGGCCTGACCCCGCCCACCGCGCACCGCATGCTGGCGGCGCTGCTGCAGGAAGGCTTTCTGTCGCTCAACCCCAAGCTCAAGACCTATAGCCTGGGGCGCGAGTCGTACATCCTGGGGCTGGCGGCCGAAAGCCGCCACGGCATCAAGGCCATCGCCGAATCGGCGGTGCTGCGCCTGGCCCAGTCCACCGGCGACACCAGCTTTCTATCGGTGCGCTCGGGCCACGAGGCCGTCTGCGTCGACCGCAAGACGGGCGATTTCCCCATCAAGATCCTGACGCTGGAAGTGGGCCACCGCCGCCCGCTGGGCGTGGGGGCGGGCAGCCTGGCGCTGCTGGCGTTCCTGCCCAATGACGACATCGAACGGGTGCTGGCGCGCTACGACGCGTCGGCCGCGCCCGACCTGCCGTCCACCGCCATGCTGCGCGAGGACATCGCCGCGGCGCGCAAGCACGGCTATGCGCTGAACCCGGGCCGCATCATCCCCGATATGCTGGGCGTGGGCGTGCCGGTGTTCGACCGCGCGCAGCACGTGGTGGCCGCATTGAGCGTGGCGGCGATCCGCTCGCGCCTGTCGGGTGCGCGCTTGCAGGAAGTGGTGGCATCGCTGCAGCGCGCCGCCACGGAACTGGCGGCGGAACTGGCGCCGCGGGCCTGACAGGCCCGGCAAGCATCTGGCTGGCATCGCTGACCGGCACCGCTGACCAGGCCTGGCCGGCCCCGCCGCGCAATGTGGCAAACCGGCCCCGCCGCGCAATGCGGCAAGCTGGCCGTTACCGCCCCGCGCAGGACTTGCCGCCGTCCACCGGCAGGCACACGCCGGTGATGTAGCGGGCGTCGTCGCTGGCCAGGAACAGCGCGGCATGGGCCACGTCCCAGGCGTCGCCCATGCGGCCCATCGGGCTGGCCGCGTTGCGTCGGCGGCGCATGTCCTCGACATCTTCGAACTGGCCCGCGATCTGCGCGTAGATCAGCGGCGTGTCCATCACGCCCGGCAGCACCGCGTTGACGCGGATGTTGTCGGGCGCATAGCGCACCGCCAGCGCCCGGGTCAGGTGGTTCAGGCCGGCCTTGGCGGCGTAGTACGAGGTGTAGGGGTAGGTGTTGACCTGGATCGACGCCAGCGACGAGATATTGACGATGCTGCCGCCGCCCTGGGCCAGCATGACCGGCAGCACGTGCTTGCAGGTCAGGAACACGCCGGTCAGGTTGGTGTCGATGACCCGGTGCCAGCTTTCCTCGCTGGCCTCGATGGGGTCGCCCATTTCGGTGATGCCGACGTTGTTGTGCAGCACGTCGATGCGGCCGACCTGCTCGCGCATGGCCTGCACCGCCGCCAGGATCTGGCCGCCGTCGGTCACGTCGGCCGCCAGCGCGGTGCAGCGCCCGCCTTCTTCCTGGATGATGCGGCGGGTTTCCTCGGCCGACTCGGGGCGCAGGTCCGCCGCGAACACGTGCGCGCCTTCGCGGGCATACAGGGCCGCGGCGGCGCGGCCGTTGCTCCAGCCCGGCCCGGACGAGCCGGCGCCAAAGACCAGGGCGGTCTTGCCCTGCATGCGCCGGCCCGCGCCCGGCCGGCTGCCTTCGTGGATCTCGGCCTGGCCCATGTCAGTCCGCCGAAATATGCGCGAAGTCGGCCACCTTCTTCCACTTGGCCACGTCTTCCTTGATCATCGCGGCAAAGGCCTGGGGCTGGTCGGCGACCACGTAGGCGCCCACGCCGGCGTACTTGGCCTGCACCTCGGGGTCGGCCAGGGCGCGGCGCGAGGCTTCGTTCAGTTTGGCCAGGATGGGCGCGGGCAGGCCGGCGGGGGCCAAGAGGCCGTTCCACATTTCGGCGTCGTAGTCGGGCAGGCCGACCTCGGCAAAGGTGGGCACGTCGGGCAGTTGCGGCAGGCGTGTCTTGGCGGCCACCACGATGGCGCGCAGGCTGCCGGACTGGATGTGCGCCATGGACGAGGCCGCCGTGTCCCACAGAATGGGCACCTGGCCGGCGATGACGTCGTTCAGCGCCGGGCCGGTGCCGCGGTACGGCACGTGCATCATGTCCAGCCCCGACAGCGATTTGTAGTATTCCATCGCCATGTGGGTGGCGCCGCCGTTGCCCGACGACGCATACGAATACTTGCCCGGCGCGCCCTTGATCAGCGCGAAGAACGCGGCGTAGTCCTTGGCCGGGAAGTTCTTGTTGACCACGATCACGCCCGGCACGCGGATGATCTGGGTGACCGGCGTGAAGTCCTTGATGGCGTCGTAGGGCAGGTTCTTGTACACCGCCGAATTGGTGCCGTTGGTGCTGGACGTGCCCAGCAGCAGCGTGTAGCCGTCGGGCGTGGCGCTGGCCACGGCGCGCGAGCCTACCGTGCCGCCGGCGCCGCCGCGGTTTTCCACCACCACCGGCTGGCCGATCTGCTTGCCCAGCGCTTCGGCAAAGATGCGGCCCACCACGTCCGACGTGCCGCCCGGGGGAAAGGGCACGATCAGGCGGATCGGGCGGTCGGGGTAGCTGCCCGCGGCATTGCCTTGGGCTGCGGCAGGGCCCGCCAGGGCGGTGGCCAGGGCCGTCGCCGCCAGGGTCAGCCAGTTGCGGATTCTCATGGTTTGTCTCCTCGCTTGGGGATTATGTTTTTTTTAATGGCTCAGGCGATGCGGTCGCCCGGCTTGATCTTGGCTGCGCGGCTGTCCACGCCCGGCAGCATGTGCGCGGGGTCGCGCGTGACCACTACGTCCAGCACCGTCGGCCGATCGCGGCAGGCGTAGGCGGCGGCCAGCGCGGCGGGTATCTCGGCCGGGTCCTCCACCCGGATGCCGTTGCAGCCCAGCGCACGCGCCACGTTGGCGTAATTGGTTTCCGCCAGGTCCGACGACTGGTAGCTGCCGCTGCCGTACATCAGGTGCTGCAGCGCCTTGATATAGCCCGACGCGGCGTTGTTGACCACCACCAGTGTGAACGCCAGGCCCATGCGCACGGCCGTTTCCAGTTCGCCCAGCGACATGTTGCAACCGCCGTCGCCCGTCAGGCTGACCACCTGCCGGCCCGGGGCCGCGGCCGCCGCGCCGATGGCGCCGGGAATGCCGTAGCCGATGGACGCAAAGCCGCGGTCGGGCACGAAGCCGCGGCCCGCGCGCTTGGTATCGAACAGCAGGCCGCCCCAGTGCGCGGCAAAGCCGCCGTCGGCCACCAGCACGCCGTCTTCGGGCAGGCTGGCGTTGATTTCGTGCATCAGCCGCGCCATGCCGATGGGCCGGTCGGCCGACGTCAGCTTGGCCTGCACCGACTCGCGCCAGGCGTGCATGGCCTGGCCCACTTCGTCGGCATAGCCCTGGCGGCGCGCATCGCCGGCATCGGCCAGCGCCGCCAGTTGCCGGTCCAGGTCGGCCAGCGTGGCGCGCACGTCGCCCCACAGCCGCAGCGCGGGCGTGGTGGTGCGGTCGAATTCCTCGGCCACGATGTCCAGGTGGATGATGGGGGCGCCCGTGGACAGCAGGTCGTAGCGGCGCGTGGCCACCTCGCCCAGCTTGCAGCCCACCACGAACAGGCAGTCGGCCTTGGATATCAGTTCGTTGGCGATGCGGCTGTAGCGGCCGAACAGGCCTGCGTTCAACGGGTCGCTGCAGGCGATCGCGCCCTTGCCGCTCATGGTGTGGGCCACGGGAATGTTGTAGCGCCGGGCGAAGTCCTGCACGGCCTGCGCGGCATCGCTGATGTGCACGCCGCCGCCGCACAGCATCAGGGGGCGGTCGGCGCCGGCCAGCATGGCGGCGGCTTGCGCCAGGCCATCGGCGTCGGGCCGGCAGCGCAGCGCAGGCGCGCGGCGGTAGGTGTCCACGGCATGGAAGGCGGCGGCGTCGAAGGCGTGGACTTCATGGGCGATGTCTTCGGGCACGTCCAGCACCACCGGGCCGGGGCGGCCGCTGGTGGCGATGGCAAAGGCGCGCCGCACCAGTTCGGGGATGCGTTCGATCTTCTCGACCCGCAGCACGTCTTTGACCACCGGCCGCAGCACTTCCAGCTGGCGCGCTTCCTGGGTCATGTTCTTCCAGGAATGCATGCGGTGCGAATCGCCCACCAGCGCCACCATGGCGGTGCCGGCGTTGTAGGCCTCGGCCAGGCCGGTGACCAGGTTGGTCGCGCCCGGCCCCAGCGTGGCATCGCACACGGCGGGTCGGCCGCTGACCTTGGTATAGGCGTCGGCCGCGAACACCGCGCAGCGTTCATCGTTGATCAGGTTGTGGTTCAGCTTCAGGCGCCGCACCGCGTCGTAGAACGGCAGCAGCTGAAAGCCGCCCATGCCGAACATCAGGCCGACGTCATGCGCCGCGAACATGCGGGCGATGGCTTCGCCGCCCGTGATTTCCAGTTTTTCCGACATGCGGAGGTTGCTCCCTAGTGGATTGCGCGCCCTGTCAGCAGGGCGTCGATAAAGGTTTTCAGGGCCATGCCGGGGCGGCAGCCCAGGTCGCGGGCGCGGGCGTTGGCCGACGACACCACGCCGTCTTCGAAGCATGAGCGGGCATCGCCGATGCGGGCGCTGTGGGCCGATACCGTCAACGCTGCGATGCCGCGCTGCTGCAGCAAGGGCAGGCGGCCGATGCCGGCGCTGTCCTTGCCGATGCCGGCATCGTTGAAGGTCACCAGCCGCGGTTCGGCGCGCACGCCGTCGGTGGCAAGACCCGCCAGCCGCTCGCCGTGGGAGGCGGTGACGGCGATCAGGCCGTTGTCCGCTGCGCCCAGCAGCGAGACCGAATCGGCGCCGATGACGAGCGGCGCGCCGTCGGTGCCGGTGGCCAGGATGCGGCGCGCTTCTTTCTGCGGTGCGGGGTGGGTGGGCGCCAGGTCGGCCCGGGCCAGCCGGGCAGCCGCCTGCGCCACCGCCATGCCGGGCCGGCAACCCAGGGCATAGGCCAGGTCGTTGACGTGGCTGATGATGCCGTGGCGTGCCATGTCGGCGCCGTCGCCGATGCGGCAACTGCGGTAATCGGCCGTGGCGGCGGCCACGCCCCATTGCTGCAGGTCGTGCAGGCCCGCAATGCCGGCCTGTTCCCAGCCTACGCCGGCATCGTTCAGCACCACCGCGCGGACCCGGCCGCGGGCCGCGCAATACGCGGCGTAGCGGCCGCCGTGCGAACCGGCGATCACCACGCGGCCGGCATCTTCGGGCGCCAGCTTGGTGATGCTGTCCAGGACGCGGGCTTCCCGGATGTCTGTCTCGTATTCCATATTATGGATTTTTATCCCGGCACCCAAGCGGCGCAGATACGGCGCTCAAGGGCGGGGTTGTCTCCGTGCAGATATCAATGATGTTCTGCAGGCGATTCTACGAGCGTGCGTTTCCCTGGAGCAATGATGTCTCCATATTATGGAAATCAATTTCTGGAAAGGCGCCCGGGGCCGAGCGGCCCGCCCGCAGCGACGCTTACTTCTCCCAGCCGCCGCCCAGCGCCAGGAACACGGCGATCTGGTCGTTGCTGAGTTCGGCCTGGCTGGCGGCCAGGGCGCTTTCGTTGGCGGCCAGGGTGCGTTCGGCGTCCAGCACGGTCAGGTAGTCGGTCTTGCCGTACTGGAACAGCTGGCGCGCCTGCGAGGCGGCCACCGCGGCCTGGTCGCGCGCGGCGCGCAGGGACGCCTCGCGGTCCAGTTGGCGGGCGTAGACCACCAGCGCGCTCTCGGTTTCGCGCAGGGCGTTCAGCACCGACGCATCAAAGCGTGCCACGGCAGCCTTGGTGTTGGCCTGGGCTTCGGCAATGCGCGCCTGCACCGCGCCGGTGTTGGGCAGCGTCCAGGAAATCAGCGGACCGACGCTCCAGCTGAAGGTGCCGCGGTCGCCGAACATGGCGGCGGGGCCGCCCGACGCGCCGGACAGGCCCAGCGTGATCTTGGGGTACAGGTCGGCCGTGGCCACGCCGATGCGCGCAGTGGCGGCGGCCAGGCTGCGTTCGGCCTGGCGGATGTCGGGACGGCGGCGCAGCAATTGCGCGCCGTCGCCCACGGGGATGGTCTGGGTCAGCTTCGGCGCGGCGGCGCATTGCAGCAACGACGCGGGAATCTCGGCGGGCGTCTGGCCGGTCAGGGCGGCCAGACGGTACAGCGCGGTGCGCTGCTGTGCCTGGAAGGGCGGCAGGTTGGCCTGCAACTGCTCCAGCTGGGTACGCGCGCGGGTCACGTCCAGCACGGTGCCGCGGCCGGCGCGTTGCAGGCGCGACACGGCGTCCAGCGATTCCTGCTGCACCTTGACCGAATGCTGCGCCGACGCCAGCTGCATGCCGGCCGCGCACAGGTTGGCGTAGGCGCGCGCGGTTTCGGCGGCGACGGTGACGCGGGTGGCGTCGTAGGCGGCCTGGGCCGATTGCGCATCGGCGTTGGACGCCTCGATGGCGCGGCGGATCTGGCCGAACAGGTCCAGCTGGTACGACATGCTGGCGCCGGCCGAATACGACCAGCGGTTGGGCGGATCGATGCCGGGCGCCAGTTCCTGGATGCCCGATACGTGGCCGAAGGTGGGCGAGGCATTCACGCCCAGGCTGGGCTGTCGCTGCGCCTGGGTTTCGCGCAGGGCGGCCTGGGCGCGTTCGAGGTTGGCGCTGGCCACGCGCAGGTCGGTGTTGGCCGCCAGCGCCTGTTCGACCAGCCCGTCCAGCGTCGGGTCGTTGTACAGGCGCCACCAGTGGCCGGGCACCTCGTTCTGCTGGAACACGCCTTCCTGCGCTTCGGTGAACGGCACCTGGGCGCTTTGCCGCGTGGCGACCGACCCGGCAGGCACCTGGTAATCAGGGCCCACGGTGGTGCACCCGGCCAGCGCGGCGGCCAGCATCAGCGGCAGGAAGAATTTGGTGTTCATGGCGGTTACGGCTTGGCGTTGTCGATAGGTTGAAAGGGTTGAAGAAGGTCGCGTGGGGATCAGGACGGCTGCTTGGCCGCGGGCTCGGCCGGGCGCGGCGCGGCGGCGTCGCCCACGGCCACGGTGGCGGTCTGGCCGGCGACCAGGCGCACGCCTTCGGGCACCTCGTCGATCTTCACGCGCACCGGAATGCGCTGCGCCAGACGGACCCAGTTGAAGGTCGGGTTGACGTTGGGCAGCAGGTTGGCGCTGGTGCTGCGGTCGCGGTCGGCGATGCCCAGGGCAATGCTCTCGACGTGGCCGCGGATCTGGCGGCTGTCGCCCATCAGCGTGACGGTGACGGGGTCGCCCTCGTGGATGCCGGGCAGCTTGGTTTCTTCGAAGTAGCCTTCGACGTAGAACGAGCTGGAATCGACCAGCGCCATCACGCCGCGGCCGGCGGTGGCGTAGGAACCTGCGCGCAGGTCCAGGTTGGTGATGCGCCCGTCGGTCACGGCCAGCACGCGGCTGCGTTCCAGGTTCAGGCGCGCGGTGTTCAGTTGCACTTCGGCCTGGGCCAGCGCGGCCTCGGTCTGCTGCAGCTTGGTCTGGCTTTGTTCCAGCGCCTCGGCGGCCACCAGTTGGCCCAGCGAGCGGTTGCGCTTGGCGTCGCGCATGGCTTGTTCGCGCGCCACCTGTTGCGAGTGCACGGACGCCTGCGCCTGGTCATAGGCCAGCTGGAAGCGCGCGCGGTCGATCTCGAACAGCAGGTCGCCGGCCTTGACGTCCTGGTTGTCGTGCACGGGCACGGCGGTGACCAGGCCGGATACGTCCGGCGCCACCTGCACCACGTAGGCCTTGACGCGGCCGTCGCGGGTCCAGGGTTCGACTTCATAGTGCACCCAGAGCTGCCAGCCGGCGGCGACGGCGGCCACCACGACGGCGGCCGTCAACGCGAATTTGCCGAGGGCGGCGGGGCGCAGGGCATTGGGGAGTTTCATACCTATCTCTGCAAAAAATAAGGGGAAATAAGGGATACGCCATACAGCAGCACCACGAACAGCGCCAGGTCGAACAGCGCGGGGTGCCACACCAGGCGGTACAGCCCGGCGCGCGCCAGCACGCGGCGCACGGCCCAGGCCACGCCCAGGGTGACCACGCCCAGCACCAGCAGCCAGGGGAAGTAAATGCCGTAGAGGTTGAATTCGCCGATCATGGGGTTTCCAGCGTGGGATGGGCGGGTTGATAGTCGGCCGCGTCCGGGAAGAACGCGCGGCGCAGCCCCACCAGGGCCACGACGGCGCGGTCGCGGGCGGCGGCGCCGGCCGGCGTGGCCGAGACGCTGGCCAGCGCGCGGTCGATCTGCGCCAGCATGTCCGGCGTCTTTTCACCGGCGCGCCACGTCGAGCGGGCGCGGAAGAACTGCGCCAGGCTGTCCAGCACCGGCGCGATGGTGGCGTCGGCCATGGGCAGGTGGCGGCGGGCGTGCTGCAATTCGGTGATGTCGCGGCCCACGCGCAGGTCTTTCAGCGCGTCGGCGGCGACCAGGTCGTCGGGCCGCTTGGCCAGCGCCAGGCGCGGCTGCAGCAGGCCGATGCGGTCCAGCATGCGGGCGGCATAGGTGTGGCGTGCCGGGGCGCGCGGCGAACTTGCCAGCACGGCCAGTTCTTTCCAGTTGGCGGCCTGGATGCGGCGGGCGCTCCAGTCGGCGCTGACGGTGCGGAAGATGGCGGCGATGATGGCGGCCGCGCCCACGCCCATGCACTGCGCCACCTGGGTGTCGATGAACGACACCAGGTCGGCGGTGTGGGTGTCTTGCAGCGCCATGGTGCCCAGAAACCCGAACAGCACGGCCATGGCCTTGCCGGTGGACGCGGGCCGGGCGATGAAGACGCCCAGCACGAAGGCGGTGGGCAGCATCGCCAGCGCGAGCATCTCGAACGAGTGGATGGCGGGCATGATGCCCAGCAGGTACAGCGCCGACAGCGGAATGGAATACACCGTGTAGACCAGGAACTGCATGATGCCGGGCACGGGGTTGTCCTGCGAGGCGAAGAAGCAGCTGAAGATGGCGGCCATCATGGCCGCGGTGGCGCCGTTGCTCCAGGCCGTGCCGATCCAGAAGGCGCAGACGACCGAAATGGCCACGCCCGCGGCCAGGGCCGACAGCAGCGCCATGCCGTGGTCGCGGTGCAGCGTGCTGGTGTTGTTGGCGGCGCGTTCGGCGCGCGGTGCGCGCAGCGGGGCGCCGGCCAGGCCGGCGCGGATTTCCCGGCGCAGCGCCAGGCAGGCGTCGTAGGTATCGATGAGTTCGCGCAGCCGCGTCATCAGGCTGGCCAGCAGCGCATCGCGCCAGCTCGAGCGGCTGTCGATGTCGGGCGTCAGCTGGGTGACGGCGGCGCGCAGTTGCACGGCGGTTTCGTGGGTGGCCTTGGCGCCGGCGTTGATCCATTCCGAGATGTCGGCCAGCACCTGCGAGACGGGCTCGGGCAGGGGCTGGCCGTTGGCCTGCAAGGCCCGCATGCGGTCTTCGACGGCGGACACGGCCGGCGTCAACGCGGAAATCTGGTCCTGCATGGCGCGCACCGCGCCGGCGGTCCAGCGCAGGTTGCTGGTGTCGAACGGCACGTGGGTAGACAACAGGCGCAGCTGCGTGATGTCGTTGGCGAGCACGCGGCGGTCGCGGTCTTTCTGGTCGGCGTTCTGGCCGCTCAGGGTGTCGTGGATCCAGAGCTTGGCGTCGCGCACGGCCTTGTCCAGCTGCAGGGTCAGGGCGGGCGCCAGGCCGCGCGGCAGCACGATGCTGTGGACCAGCGTGGCGCAGACGATGCCCAGG
Source organism: Achromobacter sp. 1014246743 (assembly GCF_059760725.1). Lineage (NCBI taxonomy): Bacteria > Pseudomonadati > Pseudomonadota > Betaproteobacteria > Burkholderiales > Alcaligenaceae > Achromobacter > Achromobacter sp. 1014246743. Next base: position 2,725 of record NZ_JCBANA010000046.1, on the reverse strand, counting down.
CTGATTTCCTCGACGCGCGCCAGGGCGGTATCGAACACCAGCGACGGGTCTGACACGCTGGGAAAGCCGATCATGGCGGCGGTGTAGCCGGCCAGCATGAACAGGTACGAACGCGGCGTGCGGTCCAGCACCGACAGGTACAGGCAGGCGCCGACCCAGGCCACCATGGCGGCGGTCATGACGACGGGGGAATTCGACAGGCGCGGCACCATGTAGACGGTCATGGCCGAGCCGCAGAAGGTGCCGACCAGGCGGTACAGGGCCTTGGACCGCACGGCGCCGGACCAGGGCTGGGCCACGATGTAGGCGGTGGTCATGGCCCAGAACGGGCGGGGCAGGCCGATGCTGTACGAGAGATACAGCGCCATGATGGCGCTGATATAGCTCTTGAGCGAAAAAATGGTCTCGCGGACGTTCGGCAATTTCATGGGCGCCGGTCCTCTTGGGCCCCGGCCGTGCCGCGGCCCAGCGCAGTCTTCAAGGTGTCGAACACGCGCAGGCAGGCCTGCAGGTCGGCTTCGCTGACGCCGTCGAAGAGGCGGCGGCGCAATTCCACCAGCACGTCTTCGACCTGTTTGCGCAGGGCATGGCCGGCTTCGGTCAGGTGCAGGGTCTTGGCGCGGCGGTCGTGCGCGTCTTCGCGCCGTTCCATGAGGCCCGCGGCCACCAGTTGATCGAGCACGCGCACCAGCGAGGGGCCTTCGACGCCCAGGGCTTCGGCCAGCGCGCCCTGGCGTACGCCGTCGCCCAGCCGGCCGGTCAGGATGACGGGCCAGGCCGTGGCTTGCGACAGGCCGTAGTCGGCCAGCGCCTTGTCGGCCGCGCCGCGATAGGCGCGCGACAGCACGATCAGGTTTGCGGTGGTAGCCATGAGTTGGGAGTCGGTGGGCGGGTTCATGAATTCGATTGTATCCTATCTATTAGCTTACTATTAATTGAAAATGGCGAATATCTCCATAGATTTTTCCAATCGGAAGAATAGGGGGCAGGCTTTCCGTGGATGGAAAGCCGGGGACGCGTCAGGGGCGGGGAAGCGGCGGCGACGGGCGTGTCTGCGATGAGACAGGCGTCAGCCGCGGTCCGTGAAGGCCGGCAGGCCGGTCAGCCGGGGCCTGTCAGCAGGCCCCGGGCGGTGCGGCGTCAGCCGTTGCAGTCGGCCCAGCAGTTGGGCGTTTCGTACAGGCGCACGCGGGTCAGGCGCAGGTCGGCGCCGTAGTGGCCGTGGTAGTGCGGCGCCAGGGTGGCGAAGACGATGGCGGCCAGGTTTTCGGCGGTGGGAATGCGGTCGAGCACGACGGTTTTGTGGCCGGGCAGGGTATCGAGGAAACCGCGCACGGCGGCGTCGCCTTCGTAGACGAGGAAGGCGTGGTCCCAGACATCGACGATGTGGGTCTTGGCGATGTGCTTGATTTCGGAGAAGTCCATCAACATGCCGTTGTCGGATTCGCCGGGGGCCTGGACGATGTCGCCGGTCAGGGTGATTTCAAGCACGTAGCGATGGCCGTGCAGGTTGCGGCACTGGCTGCGGTGGTCGGGAATGCGGTGGCCGGCGTCGAATTCAAGCCTGCGGGTCACGGAAATCATGGAATGCCTATGTATTTATGGGTCTGCAGGCTGAGTCGCCATTGCGGGTGCTGCATGCAGTATTGAACGGCCTGTTCGGTGTTGGCGACGCGGGCGGGGCCGTCCATGGGCTGCAGGAAGAAGTGCTGGAAGTCGAGGTGTTCGAAGTTGGGCGGCAGGGCGTTGGGCTGGGGGTAGACCAGCTTGAGCTCGTTGCCGCGTTCGATGACGACGGGGGCGGTGCCTTTGGGGCTGACGCAGATCCAGTCGATGCCGGGGGGCGGTTTGACGGTGCCGTTGGTTTCGATGGCGACGGTGAAGCCGCGGGCATGGATGGCGGCAAGCAGCGGCTCGTCGAGCTGGAGCAGGGGTTCGCCGCCAGTGAAGACGACGTAGCGGTTGTCGGTGGTTTCGCCCCAGGCGGTGGCGATGGCGTCGGCGAGCAGGTCGGGGGTGGCGAATTTGCCGCCGCCGTGGCCGTCGGTGCCGATGAAGTCGGTGTCGCAGAAGTTGCAGGCGGCGCTGGCCCGGTCGCTTTCGCGGCCGGTCCAGAGGTTACAGCCCGCGAACCGGCAGAAGACCGCCGCACGGCCTGCGTGGGCGCCTTCGCCTTGCAGGGTCTTGAAGATTTCTTTGGCGGTGTAGGTCATGGACTTGCGGGGGGCTGGAATGGGGCAAAAGCGGATTATTTTAGTCTTTCTGGGGAATGGGTGATTCTGGGCTTGCTGGTGGTGGGGATTTGTTCTTGCTTGTTTTCTTGGGCGGGTGGTTGGTTTTGCTTGCTGCGATTGGTTCTTCGTAGGTCGCCCGCGGGGCTGGGCCTTGTTGTGGCGAGCGCCCACGATTGCGGTCCGGAGCCTTCGCTCCGGACTGCCCCGTTGTCATCCTCGTCCTCGCCTTCGGCGACTCCTACGGATTCCCTCGGGCGCATCGAGGTTGCTCGCCACAACAAGGCCCAGCCCCGCGGGCTACGGGTTTCGAGGATTGGGGCGCTGCTGCGTCGGGGCTTGCATAGAGATTTGCGGGGCCCGCCGCTTTCGGCCGCGCGGGCGGCCTCATCGGCTTACGTGGTGTCTTGCGTCGGCCAGGGGGCGTTGCGCGGCGGGGCAGGGCGTTCTGGCTTTGGGGTGGTTGCCAATTGCGTCGCGTCGCCGTTACCAGT
>NZ_JCBANA010000045.1:0-55189 GCF_059760725.1 Achromobacter sp. 1014246743 | reverse complement strand
CGCGTCTTCCGAGGCACGGTCAGAGGGGTTTGAAGGCACGGGTGCGCCCGCCCGCCCGCCCCTCACACCGGGGCCACGGGCGTGGCGGGCGAGCCCACCGCGCCGGGCAGGTTCAACGGCGGCGCGGTCAACAGGAACCGGCTGCGGCCTTTGGCGGCCAGCCAGCGGGCAAGCGCGCCCAGGTACCACATCTCACCGATGGGCATGCCCAACTTGAAGATGCAATGATGATGCAGGGGCAGCGCTGCGCAGCAGGCGTTCGGCTTTTGCGTGGGGTAGATCTCCAGCGCATGATTGTCCGACGCCATGGCGGCCACTTTCGAATCGGTGATCCACTGCAGGAGCTTGTCGTCGCTGCCGTCCAGGCCGGCGCAGATCTCGTGCAGGGTGTGGGGGTCTGGCTGGCGGTTCTTTTCCAGCAGCGCATCGCCGAACTCGGTATGGAACAGCACGATGTCGCCCTGCTCGATCTCGATCCGGTCGGCCTCAAGAATGCGCATCAGGTCGTCGTAGCCCACCGCCTTCTGTTCGCGGCCGTAGTGCCGGGCCAGGTCGACCATCACGCCCCGGCTTTGCAGGCACGATTCGGCCAGGTGGGTGATGTCCAGCTTCTTGGCGTTCGACGCGCCGCCGTGACCCAGGTCGGTCTTGGCAAAGCCGTTGTCCACGTCGTAGTCCACGGGACCCACCACGTGCTCATTGGGCCGGTAGCCGTTGTAGTAGACGCGTTCGGGCAGGCCGTCGCCATTGGCGTCGAACAGCGCGCCCACGTGCGCCAGCGAATCCCATTGGGTCGAGTACTGCAGGCTCATCTCGACGATGTCGTCGCTCAGCACGTCGACACAGCCCGGGCGCAGCCGTCCCAGCGGGAAGTTCAGGTACTGGTCGCCATCCCTTTCGGTGGGGCGCAGCTTGGGCGGATGGCGCCGGACATTGACGCCGTTGCCCCCCGGGTAGTCCAGCGGCAACGACAGGCAGAAGCTCAACCCCTCGCGGACTTCCTGGATCCCCTTCATCACGTTGGCGGTAGTGATGTAATTCAGGCAACCTCTTTGGTCATCAGGGCCGAAGTCCCCCCAGTTCGATCCCTCGGGACGGTTCTTCCATCTCATGCGTCGCAACTCCTAGGCGATTAACTGCGAATTGACATAAATTTATCACGTATAGGATAATATCATCATGGATGTGAAAACAGCCGCTCGGGTCCTCGATGTCCTGAACCTCTTTGCCGAGGCGCAGAAGCCGTTGCTGTACAGCGAAATCGCCGCGCAAATGGAGATCCCGCTGTCCAGCTGCCATGGCTTGCTCAAGACCATGGTCGCGCGCGGCTACCTCTATGAAATCGGCAAGAAGCACGGCTATTACCCCACCCAGAAGCTGATCCACGTCGCCACGCTGATCTGTCGCAGCGACCCCCCTGAACGCGGTGATCGAGCCGGTGCTGGCGCGGGTGCGCGACATCACGGGCGAAACCGCGCTGCTGGCCAAGCTGGCCGACGACAAGGTGGTGTACCTGATCGTGGCCGAATCCAAGCAGACCATCCGCTTTTCACATCAGCCTGGCGGCTTCAAGGCGGCGCACGCCACCAGCTCGGGCAAGGCCCTGCTGTCGGTGCTGACCGAAGACGAACGCCAGAAATGGTTCAAGACCTATACGGGATTCACCCGCTATACCGAAACCACGCTCACCAGCCAGGCCGACTTCGAACGCGACCTGCAGGCGGGTATCCAGCGCGGCTGGCAACGGTCCATCGGCGAAAACGTCGAGGACGTGATGTCCATCTCGCTGGGCTTTCGCGCCTATGAGCAACCCTTCGCCATCGTGGTGGCCGGCCCCTTGGGGCGCATGCAGAAAAACGAAGCCGCCACTGGAAAACAACTGGAAGAGGTCAAGGGGTTGCTGCTCGCGGCCCTGCCCTCGGCCAATCTAACCTTTGTAGGAGAAGACAGCAGATGAACAAGCGCACTTTGCTCGCCGCGGTGGGTTCGGCGATCGCCATCGCGGCCCTGCCGCTGGCCAGCGCGCAGGCGCAGGACGCCTATCCCGATAAGCCGATCCGCGTGATCATGCCGTGGGCGGCGGGCGGTCCGACCGACGTCGTGGGCCGCGTGATCGCGGTGCGCATGGGAGAAATCCTGGGCCATCCGCTGGTGATCGAAAGCCGGCCCGGCGCCAGCGGCACCATCGGCGCCGCCCAGGTGGCGCGCGCTCCGGCCGACGGCTACACGGTGCTGATGAACCCGTCCGTGCAGGGCATCTACCCCGCACAATTCAAGAGCCTGACCTTCGATCCCATCAAGGATTTCCGCATGGTCGGCGTGCTGGGCACGGTGCCCATGGTCGCCGTGGTGCCGCCGGATTCCAAGTTCAAGACCTTCGGCGAGCTGATCGCCCAGGCCAAGGCTCAACCCGGCACGCTCAGCTTCGCGTCCCCCGGCGTGGCGACCCTGCCGCACCTGGCTGGCGAACTGATCAACACCACGACCAAGGCGTCGATCTCCCACGTGGGCTACCGCGGCAGCAGCCCTGCCCTGACGGACGTGGCCGGCGGCCATGTCGACCTGATGTACGCGCCGCTGGCCCCCGCCCTGCCCCTGATCCAGAGCGGCAAGGTGCGCCCGCTGGCCGTCACCACCAAGGCCCGCCTGGCCGAGCTGCCCGACGTGCCCACCATCGCCGAAAACGGCTTGCCGGGCTTTGACATCGTCACCTGGTACGGCATGTGGGTGCCCAAGGACACGCCCGAACCCATCATTGCCAAGCTGAACAAGGCCATGGTCGAAGCCTCGCAGTCGCCCAAGGTGATCGAAGCCCTGAAGTCGCAAGGCACCCTGCCCAGCACGATGAGCTACCAGGACGCCGAGGCCTTCAACCTGGCCGAAAGCGCGCGCTGGATCAAGGTCATGAAAGACGCCAACATCCAGCCGGAATAAGCCTCAGGGCGCCCATTGACGCCCTGAAAGCAAAAGCCCTGCGCACCGGAGACGTTCCGGGACGCAGGGCTTTTTTTGGGCCGAGACAAGATGGCCCGGGGGAGAATCAGTTGAAGACGCCGGTAGACAGGTAACGGTCGCCGCGGTCGCAGACGATGAACACGATGGTCGCGTCATTGACGCGCTCGGCCACGCGCAGGGCCGCCACCAGGGCGCCCGCCGACGAAATGCCGCCGAAGATGCCTTCTTCGGAAGCCAGGCGGCGCGCCATGACCTCGGCATCGGCCTGTTCGATGGACTCGTAGGCGTCGACACGGCTGCGATCGAAGATCTTGGGCAGATAGGCCTCGGGCCACTTGCGGATGCCGGGGATGGACGACCCTTCGGCCGGCTGTGCACCCACCACCTGCACCGCGGGGTTGCGCGATTTCAGGTAGGTGGACACCCCCATGATCGTGCCCGTGGTGCCCATGGCGCTGACGAAGTGCGTCACGCGGCCGTCCGTCTGGTTCCAGATTTCAGGGCCGGTGGTTTCGACATGGGCGCGGGGGTTGTCGGGGTTGGCGAACTGGTCCAGCACCACGCCCCGGCCATCGGCCTGCATTTCGGTGGCCAGGTCGCGGGCATATTCCATGCCACCCTTGTCGGCCGGCGTCAGGATCAGCTCGGCGCCATAAGCCGTCATGGCGGCGCGACGTTCCACCGACAGGTTGTCGGGCATGATCAGGATCATGCGATACCCGCGCATGGCAGCCGCCATGGCCAGGGCGATGCCGGTATTGCCGCTGGTCGCTTCGATCAGCGTGTCGCCCGGCTTGATGTCGCCACGCGCTTCGGCGTGCTTGATCATGGACAGCGCCGGGCGGTCCTTGACCGAACCTGCGGGATTGTTGCCTTCCAGCTTGGCCAGGATGACGTTGCCCCGCGCGGCGCCCGCGGCTCCGGGGATGCGCTGCAGACGCACCAACGGCGTATTGCCGACGGTCTGCTCGATGGTGGGATAGGTGGTAGTCATGACGCCGATCATAACCCTCCCCGGCGCGGGCGGCGGCGAAAAGCCTCGCTCGCGCCAGGGGTTCATGACAGGGTCAGGGGCGTGTCCGCGCCGCGGCGGCAGGCTTGGTCGATGGGCCCGAAGCCCCCGCCTTGGTGCTGCCGGGGCTGGGTGCCGCAGCGCCGGGCGTGGCGGGCTTGGCGCCAGGTCGGGGCGGGCTTGCCGCAGGGTCGACTGCCACCGGGGGCTTGGCAGCCGTGGCGCCACCGACGGTCAGGCCGGCCGCCTCCAACGCCTGGGCTTTCTTGGCGCTGATGCCGCGCACGCGTTCGGCCAGGTCCTGCAGCGATTCGAACTTGCCGCCGCGATCGCGTTCGCGCACGATGGTTTCCGCCGTACGCGGACCGATGCCGCGAATACCCTCGAGCTGCTGCGCAGTCGCGCCATTGACGTCGACCGCGCAGGCGGGGGCGCTGGCCAGGCCCGCCGCCAGCAAGGCCGTGCCCAGCGCCCGCCGCCACACGCGGCGCCCCGTGGCCGCCGCCGGCCACGGCCGGCGCCAAGGCGCTGCAGAACGGGTCGCCACGTGGGTCGCCACGGTGGAATTCAAAAAGGGATTCATGAACAGGTCTCCGGATAAGGGCGGCGCAACGGCTGTTGCACCACGACCTGATCATGGCCCGGCCACCCCCGGCGATGCTCGCGCAGTGAATGGTTGCATCCACCCCGGCAACTACGCCGGACGAAAAAAACCACCGCATGGACGGTGGTTTTCTCGGGACGGCAGATCTGCGCCAAGGCCCCGCATCGCACAGGCCCGGCGACAGTCGGCGCGGCAACGTTACTTGCGGGCGCGCCAGTAGCGCACGTACTCCGCCACGCCCGTCTGCACATCGCGCATGGGCGCAGTGAAGCCCGCCGCGCGCAGTTGGCTCACGTCGGCCTGGGTGTAGCTCTGGTAGCGGCCCTTCAGGTCGTCAGGGAACGGGATGTAGCGAATGAGGTCCAGCTCGACCAACTGGGCCAGCGTCAGTTGCGCTTCGCCACGCTCGGCGCGCAAGGTGTTCACCACCGCCGCGGCGACATCGTTGAACGGCTGCGCGCGGCCGGTGCCGCAGTTGAAGATGCCGGACGTTTCGGGGTGATCCAGGAAATGCAGGTTCACGGCCACCACGTCTTCCACCGAGATGAAGTCGCGGCTCTGGCCGCCGTCGACATACCCGTCCCAACCCGCGAACAGGCGCACATGGCCATGTTCCAGGAACTGGTTCATGTTGTGGAACGCCACCGACGCCATGCGGCCCTTGTGCTGCTCGTGTGGCCCGTAGACGTTGAAATAACGCAGCCCCACGACCTGCGCCGTCAGGCTGTCCATGCGGGTGCGCAGCACCTGGTCGAACAGCAGCTTGGAATAGCCGTAGACGTTCAGCGGCCCTTCGTTGGCCGGGTCTTCGACGTAGACGGACGAACCGCCGTAGACGGCGGCCGACGAGGCATACAGGAACGGAATGCGGCGCGCCTGGCAGAATTCGAACAACTCCAGCGTGACGCGGTAGTTGTTGTCGAGCATGTAGCGGCCGTTGCGCTCGGTGGTGTCCGAGCAGGCGCCCTGGTGCAGCACCGCGCGGATTTTCGGCAAGCTGCCGTCCGCGACGCGGCGACGGAAGTCGTCCTTGTCCATGTAGTCGGCGATCTTGCAGTCGACCAGGTTGACGAACTTGTCGCCTTCGGTCAGGTCGTCGACCGCGATGATGTCCTGGATGCCGCGGCGGTTCAGGCCCCGCACCAGATTGCTGCCAATGAAGCCCGCGGCTCCGGTTACGACGATCATGAGAGTTCTCCTGCCAATTCGGCGGCGGTGACGACGGACGTGCCCAGCTTGCCCACGGCGATGCCGCCGGCCCGGTTGGCCCAGCCCATGGCATCCACCCACGGCAACCCGATGGCGCGCGAGACCGCCAGCGTGGCCAGCACGGTATCGCCCGCGCCGGACACGTCGAAGACCTCGTGCGCCTGCGCGTCGATGTGTTCGCGGCCCGTGTCGGTAAACAAAGTCATGCCTTGCTCGGAACGGGTCACGAGCAGGGCTTCCAGGTCCAGATCGGCGCGCAGGCGCTGCGCCCGATCGGTCAGTTCGGATTCGGTGTTCCAGCGGCCCACGGCCTGCTGCATTTCAGAGCGGTTGGGCGTCACCAGCGTCGCGCCGCGATAGCGCGAGTAGTCGTCGCCCTTGGGATCGACCAGCACCGGAATGCCGGCACTGCGGGCCAGGGCGATCAGCGACTCGACCCGTGCCAATACGCCCTTGGCGTAGTCGGACAGCACGACGACGTCGTGGTTGGCCAGATGGCGAGCCAGGGCGGCGTCGATGCTGTCCAGCGCTTCCTGCGCCGGATGCTGTTCGAAGTCGACCCGCAGCAGTTGCTGCTGACGGCCCAACACACGCATCTTCAGCGTCGTGTGCAGGCTGCGATCGGTGATCAGGTCAGCCTGGATGCCGGCTTCGGAAGACAGGCGGCGCACGCTGTCGCCGGCCTCGTCTTCGCCCAGCACCCCGACCAGGGTGACATGGCCGCCCAAGGCCGCCACGTTGCGGGCCACGTTGGCCGCGCCGCCCAGACGGTCTTCACGGCGCGCCACGCGCACCACGGGTACCGGCGCCTCGGGGGAAATGCGTTCGACTTCACCGAACCAGTAACGGTCCAGCATGACATCGCCCACCACGAGCACGCGGCTATGCGAAATGGATTCGGCGGGAAAGGGCTTCATTCAAGTTCTTCCAGACGACGCGGCGCGTAGGTCTCCCAGGCATTGCAGCCCGGGCATTGCCAGTAGAAGCGGCGCGCTTGAAAACCGCAGCTCCGGCACGCGTAGCGGTCCAGACGTTGCGTATGCTTGTGGATCAGGCTGCGCAGCAGCGTGAGGTCGGCACCGGGAACCGGGCCTTGTTCGGTGGCGCCTTCGCCATTGGCGAGTTCGGCTTCGAGCAGGCGGTCCAGCCCCAGCAGCGAAGGATGGCTGCGCAAGGCACTGCGCGCGAACGCCCAGGCAGGCGCAGACCCTTGCTGCACGCGCAATTCGCGAAACACGACATTGAACAGGTCCAGTGACGCATGGCGTGCGTACTGGCGCTGCAGCAGGTCCAGACCGGCCGCGGCCTGGTCCGCCGCACGGTAGTTGGCCAGCAGCTGTTCGGCCACCAGCCCGGCGTACTCGGGCGCGTCGGTCATGACCGATTCCAGGTACAGGCGTTCGCGCTTGGGATCTTGCTCGAGCAAGGCCAGGCGCGCGCGCAACATGGCGGTGCGCACCATGGAGCCCTTGCTCGACATGCCCGCATCGGCCGTAGACAGCGCGTGGTCGGCAGCATCAAGCGCCGTATGCGCGGCATCGACATTGGGCGGCTTGGCCGCCAGCGCGGTGGCCGCCTGCTCGCAGTAGTAATGCACGATCTGCGGCACCGGTTCGTCGACCAGGCCGTGCAGCGTCTTGACCGCCTCGATGGCGCGCGGCCAATCGTGCTCGGACTCATAGATGCGGATCAGCGAACGCAGCGCCGGCAAGGCGTAGCGGGTGTCCTTGAGCTGCTCGAACCCGCTCTCGGCGCGGTCCAGCATGCCCGCCTTGAGGAAATCCTGCGCCAGTTCGTGCTGCGCGTGCTCGCGCTCGGCCGCAGGCAGGTCGGATCGGTTCAGCAGGCTTTGGTGCACGCGGATGGCGCGTTCCATTTCGCCGCGACGGCGGAACAGGCTACCCAGCGCGAAGTGCAGTTCAGTGGTTTCGGGGTCGAGCTTGGCGACCTCGACGAACGCGTCGATGGCGCGGTCGGGCTGCTCATTGAGCAGGAAGTTCAGGCCCCGAAAATAGGAATCGGGCAGGCTGCGGGTTTCCCGGAGCATCTGCCGGATGTCGAAGCGCGCGGCCAACCAGCCAAGCGCGAACAACACCGGCACGAATATCAACCACCAAGGTTCAAAATCCACTATGCGGGCTCTTGCTGTAATTCAGTACGGGAATAAGGGCGTGCGGGGTCTGCAGCGCCATCACAGCGGCGACATCGGCGCGACGGCTTCCGGCGGCACGACGGGCGTGGTGCCATTGACGGCAGCCTGCACACGGTCGAGTTCGCGGCGCAGGCGAATGGCCTCGCGGCGACGGCGCATGGCGGCGGGCACGGTCAAGAGCAGGCCGAACAGAGCGCCCACCACGAAAACCACCAACATGACGACGATCAGCGGTACGTCCTGGACGACGTAATCGGCGTAGAACTTCACGGCGACGGGATCGGTGTTCTTGAGTGCGAACATCAATACCGCCACGAACACGAGCAATCGCAGGGCCCAGACAAGGTAGCGCATGACGCATGCTCCTAAGTATTCAAGAGGGTCAATTGTAAGCGACCTCCACCCCTCCAGGGAGGCCCCAAAAAACAAAGCCCCTTGATTGCTCAAGGGGCGTTGCTCGCGGTCCGATCTGCCCGAAGGCAGCCTTGCTGGCCGTGTCGTCAATGCATGGCGTGAAGACCTGCCATGGACGGCATCGGTTCACTCGATCCAGAGGATTGAGCGTCCTCGTCATTGCCGCCGACCAAGTCCACCCGCTCGCGCAATTCCTTGCCGGCCTTGAAGTGCGGCACCTGTTTGCCAGGCACCAGCACTTGTTCGCCGGACTTCGGATTGCGACCGATGCGGGGAGACCGCTGCGACAACGAGAAGCTGCCAAAACCGCGGATCTCGATGCGCTGACCCGAGGCCAGGGCCTGGGTCATTGCGTCGAGCACGGTCTTGACCGCGTAATCGGTGTCGCGGGCGGCCAGCTGAGGATAGCGGGCCGCCAAGGCGGCGATCAGCTCCGACTTGGTCACGAATTAACCGTCGTTGCGCTGTTGGTCCAGCTTGGCCTTCAGCAGCGCGCCGAGGTTGGTGGTGCCGGACGAGGCGCTGGCATCGGACATGCGCTGGATCGTTTCGGCGGTTTCGGCGTTGTCGCGGGCCTTGATCGACAGTTGGATCGAACGCGTCTTGCGGTCGATGTTGACGATCATGGCTTCGATGTTCTCGCCGGCGGTCAGGACGGTGGTGGCATCTTCGACGCGGCCCGAGGAGATCTCGGAAGCGCGCAGGTAGCCTTCGACGTCCACGGACAGCGTCACGACGGCGCCCTTGGCTTCGACCGACTTGATGGTGCCCGGAACCACGGCGCCCTTGTCGAACGTGGCAACGAAGTTGTTGAAGGGGTCGCCTTCCAGCTGCTTGATGCCCAGCGAGATGCGTTCCTTGTCGGTATCGATGCCCAGAACCACGGCTTCGATCTCGTCGCCCTTCTTGAAGTTGCGCACGGCTTCTTCGCCGGTTTCCGTCCACGACAGGTCGGACAGGTGAACCAGGCCATCGATGCCGCCGGGCAGGCCGACGAACACGCCGAAGTCGGTGATCGACTTGATGGCGCCGCGGACCTTGTCACCACGCTTGAAGTTGGTGGCGAACTCTTCCCACGGGTTCTGGCGGCACTGCTTCATGCCCAGCGAGATACGACGACGGTCTTCGTCGATTTCCAGGACCATGACTTCGACTTCTTCGCCCAGGGTCACGACCTTGCGCGGATCGACGTTCTTGTTGGTCCAGTCCATTTCGGAGACGTGCACCAAGCCTTCGATGCCGGCTTCGACTTCAACGAACGCGCCGTAGTCGGTGAGGTTCGTGACCTTGCCGAACAGACGGGTGCCTTGCGGGTAGCGACGAGCCAGACCCACCCACGGATCTTCGCCCAGTTGCTTGACGCCCAGCGAGACGCGGCTCTTTTCCTGGTCGAACTTGAGGACCTTGGCTTCGACTTCCTGACCCACTTGCAGGACTTCGGAGGGGTGACGCACACGGCGCCAGGCCATGTCGGTGATGTGCAGCAGGCCGTCGATGCCGCCCAGGTCCACGAACGCGCCGTAGTCGGTGATGTTCTTGACCACACCCTTGACCACCGCACCTTCGTGCAGGGTTTCGAGCAGCTTCTGACGCTCTTCGCCCATGCTGGCTTCCAGCACCTGGCGACGCGACAGCACGACGTTGTTGCGCTTGCGGTCGAGCTTGATGACCTTGAATTCGAGGGTCTTGCCTTCGTACGGGGTGGTGTCCTTGACCGGACGCAGATCCACCAGCGAACCCGGCAGGAACGCGCGGATGCCGTTGGTCATGACGGTCAGGCCGCCCTTCACCTTGCCGGTGATGGTGCCGGTAACCAGTTCGCCGTTTTCCAGGGCCTTTTCCAGTTGCAGCCAGGCCGACAGGCGCTTGGCGCGGTCACGCGACAGGATCGTGTCGCCGTAGCCGTTTTCCAGGGAATCGATGGCCACCGAGACGAAATCGCCGGGTTGCACTTCGAGCTCGCCCTGGTCATTCAGGAACTCTTCCAGGGGGATCAGCGCTTCGGACTTCAGGCCGGCGTTGACGACGACGAAATTGTGGTCGACGCGCACGACTTCGGCGCTGATGACCTCGCCGGACTTCATGTCCTGGCTCTTGAGGCTTTGTGCGAAAAGGTCGGCGAAGCTTTCGCCGCCGGCGGCGGTAGTGGAAACGGAAGACATGGGGTTGAAATCCATTGGGCCGAAATGGCCGTTAAGAACACACCGCAGCGGATTGCCCGCCACAGTGGAGTCAAAATACCTGCCTGCCGGTTTGCCCTTGCGGGGTGTCCCGTGGGGGTGTCGCCTGGCTAGCGCAGGGCCTATAAGAAAAAAGTGGTACTACGGACTGAGCTCTACGACTGCGCTGCGGACTGCCAGAAATCCAGGATGGCCTGCACGGTTTCTGCAATCGTCAAATCAGACGAATCCAGTACCTTTGCATCTGCCGCGGGGGCCAAAGGCGCCGTGGCACGCTGGGTGTCGCGGGCGTCCCGCTCGCGCATATCTCGTAGGAGGTCATCTAGATTAGCAGAAATTCCCTTTTCGATCAACTGCTTACGCCGCCTCTCGGCCCGAGCGACCACATCGGCCACCAGGAACACTTTCAGGGACGCATCCGGGAACACCACCGTGCCCATGTCGCGCCCGTCGGCCACCAGGCCGGGAGGCAGGCGGAAGGCCCGCTGGCGCTCGAGCAGGGCCTGCCGCACCCCCGGAAACGCAGCCACGCGCGACGCGAAATTGCCGACCGCTTCGCGCCGGATCTCGTGGCCGACGTCGGCGCCTTCGAGGTAGACGTGAGGACCATCGAATCGCACATCCAGCGTTTCGGCCACCCGCGCCACGGCGGGCTCGTCGGCAGCGTCCACGCCCTGGTTGATGGCGGCCAGGGCGGTCAGCCGGTACAGCGCGCCGCTATCGAGCACCGCCCAGCCGAGCGCCTTGGCCACGCGATGGGCGACGGTGCCCTTGCCCGACGCGGTAGGGCCGTCGATGGTGATGACGGGAGCGGTGCAAGTCACGCTTGAATCTGTGGAAGTCATGGGAAAGGAAGGGGCCGCGGCCCGTGAGCGCTACGCCGACACCAGGCCGGCATAGACATCAAAGTAACCCGGGAACGTCTTGCTGACACAGCCCGGGTCAAGGATGCGCACCGCCGCCGGGCCGAACGCGGCCAGCGAAAAGCACATCGCCATGCGGTGGTCGTCCCAGGTGCCGATGTGCGCGTCGCGCCAGGCGCCTTCGGCGGGCGGAGTGACGCGCAGCCAATCCGGCCCCGATTCTACCTGCGCACCCAGCTTTTCCAGCTCGGTCTGCATGGCGTGGATGCGGTCGGTTTCCTTGACGCGCCAGCTGCCGATGTTGCGCAGGCGGCACGGACCGTCGGCATACAGGGCCAGCGCAGCGGCCGTCATGGCGGCATCGGGAATCAGGTTGAAGTCGGTATCGAAGGCCTTCAGCCGACCGCCTTCGGCCACGTGCACGCCCGTCACCTCGATCCAGTCGTCGCCGTAGGTGACGTTGGCGCCCATGGCGGCCAGCGTATCGGCGAACTTCACGTCGCCCTGGATGCTGTCGGCGCCCACGCCGGTCACCCGCAGCGGGCCGCCGCCGATGGCGCCCAAGGCCAGGAAATACGAGGCCGTGGACGCATCGCCCTCGACTGCGATGCGGCCGGGGCTGCGGTAGCGGGCGCCGCCTTCGATGGTGAAGCGGCTCCAGCCATCGCGCCGCACGGTCACGCCAAAGCGTGCCATCAGGTTCAGGGTGATCTCGATGTAGGGCTTGGAGATCAGCTCGCCGACGACCTCGATGACGACGGGCTGGCCGCTCTGCCCCGCCTGCAGCGGCGCGGCCAGCAGCAAGGCGGTCAGGAACTGGCTCGACACCGATCCCTGCACCCGGGTGATGGCCGGCGCGGCGATCTGGCCACGGCCGATGTGCAGGGGCGGATAGCCCGGCTGGCCCAGGTAATCGATGCGCGCGCCCAGGGCGGTCAACGCGTCGACCAGGTCGCCGATGGGGCGTTCGTGCATGCGCGGCACGCCCGACAGGCGGTAGTCGCCGCCCATCAGGGCCAGCGCCGCCGTCAGCGGCCGGATGGCGGTACCGGCATTGCCCATGAAGAGGTCGGCGGCATCCGCCGGAAAGCGGCGTACGCCCTGCACGGTGACCTGACCATTTTCAAGGTCGGACACCGCCACGCCCAATTGGCGCAGCGCGGCCAGCATCACGCGCGTGTCATCGGAATCGAGCAGCCCGGTGATCGTGGTGGCGCCGTCGGCAATGGCCGCCAGCAGCAGCACGCGGTTGGAAATGCTCTTGGAGCCCGGCAAGACCATCACGCCCTGCGCGCGCCGCACGCGCGGCAGATCCAGGAAAGGCAAAGCGCCCATGTCAGCTACTCCTTGCGCCAATGGCGACGCGCCCGCGCCGCCGTGTCCAGCAGCGCCAGCAAGGCCGCGCCATCACCGCCGTCGATCGCGCGCTCGGCACGATCCAGCACGGCGCGCACGGCCGCGATTTCGGTCAGCATGGCGCCGCGGTTGGACAGAAAAATATCGCGCCACATCTCGGGCGAACCGGCGGCGATGCGGGTGAAATCGCGAAAGCCGCTGCCGGCCAGCGCCAGGCGGGTCGCGGCGTCATCGGCGGTGGCGACCTGCTCCATGTAGACGGCCGACAGCAAATGGGGCAAATGACTGACCGAAGCCAGCACGCGATCGTGCGCCTCGGCGTCCATGTCGATCACATTGGCGCCGCAGGCTTGCCAGGCGTCGCGCACGAGCGCGATGGATGCCGCGCTGTTTTCGAGCTGCGGGGTCAGGATGACGCAACGGCCGCGGTACAGCGACGGGTCGGCCGCTTCCGGGCCCGTGCGTTCGGCGCCCGCGATCGGGTGGCCCGGCACGAATTGGCCGATGCGCCCACCCAACGCCGCGCGGGCGGCATCAACGACCTCGGCCTTGGTGCTGCCGCCATCGGTCAGCACCACGTGGTCGGCCAGGTGCGGCAGCATGCGCGCGAGCACGTCCCGCAGGCCGCCCACGGGCGTGGCCAGGAAAACCAGGTCGGCGCGGGCAGCGGCGTCTTCGGCGCTGACGGCCTCGTCTATCAGGCCCAGTTCGACCGCGCGCGCCAGGGACTGCGCATTGCGCCCTACCCCCAGCACCCGACCCACCTGCCCGGCCTGGCGCAAGGCCGCGGCAAAGGAACCGCCGATCAGGCCCACGCCCACCACCGCCAGCACAGGAATCAGGGGGCCAGCGGCCCCCTGATCTGGCATAGAGGAAGCGCCGTTCATTCGGACAGGATGGCGGTCAGCGCGTCGATGAAGCGGGCGTTCTCTTGCGGCAGGCCGATAGACACGCGCAGCCACTCGGGCAGGCCGTCGCCGGCCACCGGACGCACGATGACGCCGCGCTTGAGCAGCGCCAGGTTGATGCGCGGGGCGTCGCCGACGTGCACCAGGACGAAGTTGCCGTAGCTGGGCACGTAGCACAGCTTGAGCTGGTCGAACGCCGCGCAAAGCTGCGCCTTGCCCGCCTTGTTCGAGGCGTAGGCCTGTTCCAGATACTCGGCATCGCCCAGCGCGGCCACGGCGGCGGCCTGCGCCAGGGTGTTGACGTTGAACGGCTGGCGCACGCGGTTGAGCAAGTCGGTCAGGGCCGGCTGCGCCACCGCGAAGCCCACCCGCAAGCCCGCCAGGCCGTAAGCCTTGGAGAACGTGCGCGAGACGATCAGGTTGGGATAGCGGCGCACCAGCGCGGTGCTGTCGAAACGGTGTTCCGGATCGAGGTACTCGTTGTAGGCCTCGTCCAGCACCACCGTGACGCGATCGCCATGCGCGGCATGCACGCGTTCCAGGAAATCAGCCACCTTGTCGCCCGGCACGAAGGTGCCGGTGGGATTGTTCGGATTGGCGATGAACAGCAGGCGCGTGTCGTCGGCGATGGCCTCGAACATGGCGTCCAGGTCATGGCCGTAGTCTTGCGCCGGCACCACGATGTGGCGCGCACCACGGGCCTGCGTGGCCAGACGGTAGACCGCGAACGAATGCTGCGCGTACACCGCCGAGGCGCCCGGTTCCAGCAGCGCCAGCGCCGCGATTTCCAGGATGTCGTTGGAGCCGTTGCCCAGCGTGATCCAGTTCATCGGTACGTCGTAGCGCGCGGCCAGCGCGGCCTTCAGGTCAAAGCCATTGGGGTCCGGATAGCGCGCCAGCGATTCGGCGGCGGCCAGCATGGCGGCGCGCGCCGACTGGGGCATGCCCAGCGGGTTTTCGTTGGACGCCAGCTTGACGATGCCGGCCGGATCCAGCCCGAACTCGCGGGCCAGTTCTTCGATGGGCTTGCCCGCCTGATAGGGCGCGATGGCGCTGACGTGGGCGGGAGCGGCGAGAGGCTTGGGGGTGTTGGTCATGGAAGACTCACGGCGCCGGGTAGGAACCCAGCACTTTCAGGTAGGCAACCTGCGCCCGCAGGGTATCAAGGGCGAGCGCGACGTTCGGATCATTGCGATGTCCCAGGACATCGACGTAGAAATAGTATTCCCACTCGCCGGTGCGGGCCGGGCGCGACTCGAAGCGCGTCATGGAAACGCCATTGGCCGCCAGCGGCGCCAGCATTTCATAGACCGCACCCGCACGGTTGGGAACAGCCAGGATCAGGCTGGTCTTGTCCTTGCCGCTGACCAGGGGCTCGATGTTGCCGATGGCCAGGAACCGCGTGCGATTGTGGGGGTCGTCCTGGATGCCTGCGCTGACGACCTGCAGATTCCAGGCCGGCGCCGCGACTTCACCGGCGATGGCGGCGATGGTCGGGTCGGACGCCGCCAGGCGGGCGGCTTCGGAATTGCTGGCCGCGGCCACGCGTTCCAGGTCGGGGTAGTTGCGCGTCAGCCAGCCCTGGCACTGCGCCAGGGCCTGCGGGTGCGCGGAAATCGTCTTGATGCCGTCCATGTTGCCCGACTGCGACATCAGGCAGTGACGGATCACCAGCGACCGTTCGCCCAGGATGCGCAGCGGCGTATTGAGCAGCAGGTCCAGGCTGCGGTTGACCGCGCCTTCGGTGGAATTCTCGACCGGCACCATGCCCACGTCGGCCTGCCCGGCCTCGACGGCACGGAAGACTTCGTCGAACGACACGCACGGCAGTTTCTGCACGGCATGGCCGAAGTGCTCAAGCGCGGCCTGCTCGGAGAACGAGCCCTGCGGCCCCAGGTAGGCGACCGTCATGCCGCGCTCGAGGCCGCGGCAGGCCGAAATGATTTCCGTCCAGACGGACGCCACGCCTGCGGCCGGAAACGGACCGGGGTTCAATTGCTGCAGGCGCCGGATGACTTCGGCTTCGCGCTCGGGGCGCAGCACCGGGCCGTCGGCATGCGCCGCATGCTTGGCTTCGCCCACTTCCTGCGCGGCGCGGGCGCGCTGCGACAGCAGGTCCAGGATCTGGGCGTCGAGCGCGTCGATGCGGTCGCGCAAGGGGCGCAGCTTGCGCTGCAGATCGTCATCCATAGCGACGCTCGAATTCCTTCAGGTACTCGACCAGCGCGGCCACGCCGGCCAGCGGCACCGCGTTGTAGATCGACGCCCGCATGCCGCCGACGCTCTTGTGGCCCTTGAGCTGGGTCAGGCCGGCCGCGTCGGCGCCTTGCAGGAAAGCGTCGTTGAGGGACTCGTCGCGCAGCACGAACGGCACGTTCATGCGCGAACGCACGGGAGCGTGGATGGGATTGCGGTAGAAATTGGTGCTGTCCAGGTAGCCGTACAGCAGGTCGGCCTTGGCCCGGTTGGCGGCTTCCATGCCGGCAACGCCGCCATTGGCCTTGACCCACTTGAACACCAGGCCGGCGATGTAGATGGCGAAGGTGGGCGGCGTGTTGTAGCGCGAGTGGTCGGCGGCCACGTTGGCGTAGTCGAACGCCGACGGACAGATCGGCAGCGCATGGCCGATCAGGTCGCGGCGGGCGATGACCATGGTCACGCCGGCGGGGCCCGCGTTCTTCTGGGCACCTGCGTACATCATGCCGCAGCGGCTGACGTCCATGGGGCGCGACAGGAAATGCGACGAGGCATCGACGACCAACGGCACGTCGGGTGCGCCCAGGACAGCCGTGTCCGGCCAATCCATGAACTCGACGCCGCCGATGGTTTCGTTGCTGCAAAGGTGCAGGTAGGCCGATTCAGGACGCACCTTCCAGGTGTCGGTCGGCGGCACCCACGTGAACGGCGCCTGTTCGCGTCCGTCCAGCTGGGTGGCCTGGGCGCTGGTGGCGGCGACGTGGGTGTCGCCATAGCGCCCGGCTTCCTTGAAGGAACGCGATGACCAGTGCCCCGTCACGACGAAGTCCGCCGCCGGCGCGCCGCGCCGGCCCATGAGGTTCATGGGGACGATGGCGTTTTCGCCGGAACCGCCGCCCTGCATGAACATCACGGCATAGTCGGGCGACAGGCCGAGCAGCTCGCGCAGGTCGTTCTCGGCTTCATCGCAGATCTGCACGAAGTGCTTGCCGCGATGGCTCATTTCCATCACGGACATGCCGCTGCCGTGCCAGTCCAGCATTTCCGCAGCGGCTTGCTGCAGTACCACCTCGGGCAAGGCCGAGGGGCCAGCCGAGAAGTTCCAGGGGCGGGCCATTATTGCTCCGTAGGTTCCGTCGTATCCGATGCGCCGGCGTCGTCGCCGTTATCGCCACCCGCGTCCTGACCGTCTTCCAGCTCGTCGCCGTCGTCGTCCGCATCGCTTTCGACGACACGGCGCACGCCGGACAGCGTGCTGCCGTCGTCGACGTTGATCAGGGTGACGCCCTGCGTGGCACGGCCCATTTCGCGGATTTCCGCGACACGGGTACGCACCAGCACGCCGCCGGTGGTGATCAGCATGATTTCATCCGAAGGCATGACCAGCACGGCGCCGACGACCTTGCCGTTGCGCGAGCTGGTCTGGATGGCAATCATGCCCTTGGTGCCACGGCCGTGGCGCGTGTATTCGCCGATCGGGGTGCGCTTGCCATAGCCATTTTCGGTGGCGGTCAGCACGGTCTGGGTTTCATCGCCGGCGACCAGCAGCGCAATCACGGTCTGCGTGTCTTCGAGCATCATGCCGCGCACGCCGCGGGCATTGCGGCCCATCGGGCGCACGTCGTTCTCGTCGAAGCGCACGGCCTTGCCGGCGTCCGAGAACAGCATGACGTCGTGCTTGCCGTCGGTGAGGTCGGCGCCGATCAGGTAGTCGCCGTCGTCGAGGTCGACCGCGATGATGCCGGCCTTGCGCGGGTTGGAGAAGTCGGACAGCGGGGTCTTCTTGACCGTGCCGCGCGAGGTCGCCATGAAGACGTAATGATCTTCGCTGAATTCCTTGACCGGCAGCACCACCGTGATCTTCTCGCCGTCAGCCAGCGGGAACATGTTGACGATGGGCTTGCCACGCGAGTTGCGCGTGCCTTGCGGCACTTCCCAGACCTTGAGCCAGTACACGCGGCCGCGGTTCGAGAAGCACAGCAGGAAGTCGTGCGTATTGGCGATGAACAGCTGGTCGATCCAGTCGTTTTCCTTCATCGCGGTGGCCTGCTTGCCACGGCCGCCGCGCTTTTGCGAACGGTATTCGGACAGCGGCTGGCTCTTGATGTAGCCGCCATGCGACAGCGTCACGACCATGTCGGTGGGCGTGATCAGGTCTTCGGTGTCCAGCTCGGTCGCGTTCAGCTCGATGTCCGAGCGGCGCGAGTCCTTGGCGCCGGTGGAGAATTCGGCCTTGATGGCCTGCAGCTCTTCGCCGATGATCGTCGTGATGCGCTCGGGGCGGGCCAGGATGTCCAGCAGGTCGGCGATGGTGGACATGACGTCCTTGTATTCACCGACGATCTTGTCCTGCTCCAGGCCGGTCAGGCGCTGCAGGCGCATGTTCAGGATTTCCTGCGCCTGCGTGTCGCTCAGGCGATACATGCCGTCGCCTTGCAGGCCGAACTCCACGCCCAGGTCATCGGGGCGGAAGGCCGCGCGGCCGCCCGGCGTATCGCCGTCGGCGCGCGAGAGCATTTCGCGTACCAGCGACGAATCCCACGACTTGGCCATCAGTTCCTGGCGCGCGACGGGAGGCGTCGGCGCCGCCTTGATGATGGCGATGAAATCGTCGATGTTCGCCAGCGCCACCGCCAGGCCTTCCAGCACGTGGCCGCGTTCGCGGGCCTTGCGCAGCTGGAACACCGTGCGGCGCGTGACCACTTCGCGGCGGTGCTGCAGGAAGTAGTCGATCATTTGCTTCAGGTTGAGCAGGCGGGGCTGGCCGTCGACCAGCGCCACCAGGTTCATCCCGAAGGTGTCCTGCAACTGCGTGTTCTTGTAGAGGTTGTTCAGGACAACCTCGGGCACCTCGCCGCGCTTGAGCTCGATGACCAGGCGCATGCCGTCCTTGTCCGATTCGTCACGGATGTCGGAAATGCCTTCGATCTTCTTGTCGTTGACCAGCTCGGCGATGCGCTCCTGCAGCGTCTTCTTGTTGACCTGGTAGGGAATCGCGTCGACCACGATGGCCTGGCGGTTGCCCTTTTCCATGTCTTCGAAGTGGGTCTTGGCGCGCATGATGACGCGGCCACGGCCCGTGCGGTAGCCTTCGCGCACCCCGGACATGCCGTAGATGACGCCGCCCGTGGGGAAATCGGGTGCCGGGATGATCTCCATGAGTTCATCGACCGTGCAAGCCGGATTGCGCAGGCAGTACAGGCAGCCGTCGACCACTTCCTGGAGGTTGTGCGGCGGAATGTTGGTGGCCATGCCCACGGCGATGCCCGAGCTGCCGTTGACCAGCAGGTTCGGCAGGCGCGAGGGCAACAGCAGCGGCTCTTGCTCGCTGCCATCGTAGTTGGGACCGAAATCCACCGTTTCCTGGTCGATGTCGGCCAACAGCTCGTGGGCGATCTTGGCCAGGCGGATTTCGGTGTAACGCATCGCCGCGGCGTTGTCGCCGTCGATGGAACCGAAGTTGCCCTGGCCGTCGACCAGCATGTAGCGCATGGAGAAATCCTGCGCCATGCGGACAATGGTGTCATAGACGGACTGGTCGCCGTGGGGGTGGTACTTACCGATGACGTCCCCGACGATACGCGCCGACTTCTTGTAGGCGCGGTTCCAGTCGTTGTTCAGCTCGTGCATCGCGTAGAGCACGCGCCGGTGGACAGGCTTGAGCCCGTCCCGCACATCCGGTAGCGCCCGCCCGACGATCACGCTCATCGCGTAATCGAGGTAACTGCGGCGCATCTCTTCTTCCAGCGAAACCGGAAGCGTCTCCTTGGCAAAGGAATCCATATATATAACGACAGAATCGTGTAAGGAGGAACCCGGGCCGGGTAAACAGGAAATTCTATCATTCGATTCGGATCGTGGACCCAAGGGCGTCGCCCGCGGTCCCGCGCGGCTGCCGGACCCAATGCTGGCGACGGGCGGCACCGACGCGTCTGCCAACGCCCCGACGCCCTGTTGTCAAAAACCAACAGGCCAAACGGATGGAGCGCCGAAAACGCCATATCCAGCGTCAATGCGCCTGTCCAGGGAAGCCAAAGCCCCCCAAATGCCTTAAGATTGTTTCCAGCACGCAGGAAACCCAGTAGCTATTCCTTTGAACCAGCTCTTGGCGTTGCTATACTGGCCCCGTTTTCCTGATATGCGGCGGGGGTTCGCTGCGAGTCACTTATCCAGCTTCAAGCTCAACGAGGAGAAACATGAACAAACCCTCCAAATTCGCTCTGGCGCTCGCCTTCGCTGCCGTCACGGCCTCGGGTGTAGCCTCGGCCCAGTCCTATCCGCAGACGGTGGACAACTGGCGCAATCCGTTCGGTAACGTTTGGAAAAACGGTACGAACGAACTGTGCTGGCGCGATGCGTTCTGGACCCCGGCCACCGGTATCCCCGGCTGCGACGGCGTTCCGGTTGCACAAGCGAAGGCGAAGCCGGCCCCGATGGCGGCCAAGGTCGTCTTCAATGCCGACACGTTCTTCGACTTCGACAAGTCGACGCTGAAGCCCGAAGGCCGTCAGCTGCTGGACCAAGTCGCCCAGCAAGCCCGTGGCATCGACCTCGAAACCATCATTGCTGTGGGCCACACCGACTCGATCGGTACGGACGCCTACAACCAGAAGCTGTCCGAGCGCCGCGCCGCTTCGGTCAAGGCTTACCTGGTCAGCAAGGGCATCGATCCCAACCGTATCTATACGGAAGGCAAGGGTAAGAAGAACCCGATCGCTTCCAACAAGACGAAGGAAGGCCGCGCCCAGAACCGTCGCGTTGAAATCGAAATCGTGGGTAGCCGCAAGTAATTGCCGGACTAGCTACAATAAGGGGCCTCGCATAGCGAGGCCCTTTTTTTCGCCCGGCTTGCACCAAAATCGTGCAAACACCCCGGCACTCGCGACGCCCCCCCCTGCGTCACGCCCCCCTCTATATATAGAGAGCCGCCTTATGCTGGACCGCCCATGACCACCCAGACCCCCGACACCGCCCAAGCCACCATCAACGCCGACCAGGCCGAACTGGACAAGTTCGGCGCCCTGGCCAGCCGCTGGTGGGATCCCGAAAGCGAGTTCAAGCCCCTGCACGCGATCAACCCGCTGCGCCTGGAATGGATCCAGGAATCGGTGGGCAGCCTGGGCGGCAAGAAGGTACTGGACGTCGGCTGCGGCGGTGGCATCCTGTCGGAGGCCATGGCCCGCGCGGGCGCAGACGTCACCGGCATCGATCTGGCCGACAAGTCGCTGAAGGTCGCGCGCCTGCATGGCCTGGAGTCGGGCGTGAAGGTCGACTATCGCAAAGTGCCGGTCGAGCAGCTGGCCGCGGAACAAGCCGGCCAGTTCGACGTGGTGACCTGCATGGAAATGCTGGAACACGTGCCGGATCCCGCCTCCATCGTGCGCGCCTGCTCGGCGCTGACCAAGCCGGGCGGCTGGGTGTTCTTTTCGACGCTCAACCGCAATGCCAAGGCTTTCCTGTTCGCGATCGTGGGCGCCGAGTACGTGCTGCGCCTGCTGCCGCGCGGCACCCACACCTATGACATGTTCATCAAGCCCAGCGAGCTGGCCGCGGCCGCCCGGGGCGCGGGCCTGGAACCGGTCGGCATGCGCGGCATGGAATACAACCCGATCACCCAGATCTACTCGCTGACGTCCGACACCTCGGTCAACTACCTGATGGCTACCCGCAAATGAGCGCCCTGATCCTGTTTGACTTCGACGGCACGCTGGCCGATACCGCCCCCGACCTGGCCGCCGCGGCCAACCAGCAGCGCACGCGCCGCGGGCTGGATCCCCTGCCCTACGAAACCCTGCGGCCGGTGGCCTCCCAGGGTGCGCGCGGCCTGCTCCGCGTGGCGCTCGGCCTGAAAGCCGGGGACCCCGATTACGAGCCGACCCGCCTGCAGTTCCTGGAAGACTACGCCGCCAGCTCCACCGTCCACAGCAAGCTGTTCCCGGGAATCCAGGCGCTGCTGGACGACATCCGCCAGCGCGGCCTGTCCTGGGGCATCGTGACCAACAAGGTCACCTACCTGACGCTGCCGATCGTTGAATTCCTCGACCTGACCCGAGACAGCGCCGTACTCGTCTGCGGCGATACCACCGCCCACGCCAAGCCCCACCCGCTGCCGCTGCAGCACGCGGCGCGCGAAGCCGGCTTTTCGGTGGATCGCTGCGTCTACGTGGGCGACGATCTGCGCGACATCCAGGCCGCCCATGCGGCCGGCATGCCGGCCGTCGCCGCCGCCTATGGTTATGTCGGAGAAGACGACAACCTGCACGCCTGGGAAGCCGATGGCTGCGCCAATACCCCGGACGAACTGTGGCAGGCCATCTTGCCGCTGCTGCCGCGCGACCTGCGCTGAGCGCGCCTGCCGCCCAGGACATGGCTGTCGTTCGGTCAAATTAGTTGAGCTGACCGAACAATTTATCCGGCCGAGATCGCTTTATCCGGGGCGGCAGTTGAATTAAAGTACCTCCATAGAGAGCAATACGGGTGCTTCCCGATTGCCTTTCCCGGCAAGCGCCGGCGCCGCACGGCACTGCCCGCGCAGCGATTTCACCGCATCGACGGCACGCAGCCCTCGTGCATCCGCGCACCGACCTGTTACCGGTGCGCAGTCCTGACCTTTTTTATACGCCCATCCGCACTATCCGCGCGTTGCCGACGGCATCGCGCGCACCAGGAATTGCCTATGCTTTTGCCCATCCTGCTACTTTCGGCCGCCGGCTTCACCATCCTGACCACGGAATTCCTGATCGTCGGCCTCTTGCCCAGCCTGGCTCGCGACCTGGGGGTCACCGTGTCCCAGGCCGGCCTGCTGGTATCGCTGTTCGCCTTCACCGTCGCGGCCACCGGCCCGCTGCTGACCGCGCTGATGGCCAACATCGAGCGCAAACGCCTGTTCATCGGCGTCCTGATCCTGTTCGGCCTGTCCAACGCCCTGGCGGCAGTGGCCCCCAATATCTGGGTCATGGCGATCGCCCGCTTCGTGCCGGCGTTGGCCCTGCCGGTGTTCTGGTCGCTGGCCAGCGCCACGGCCGTGGAACTGGTGGGGCCGGCCCGCGCCGGACGCGCCATTTCGATGGTGGCGTTCGGCATCGTCGCCGCCACGGTGTTCGGCATTCCCATCGGCGTGCTGATTTCCGACGCCTTCGGCTGGCGCGCCGCGTTCTGGGTACTGTCGGTCGTGGCGTTTGCCAAGGCGCTGCTGCTCTTGCTGGCCTTTCCCAGCACTCGCATCCGCGCGGAAAGCGTCAAGCTGGTCACCCAGTTGCGCATCCTGCGCAATCCGATCGTGGTGGGCCACGTGGTGCTGTCGCTCCTGGTCTTTACCGGCATGTTCACCGCGTACACCTACTTGGCTGACATGCTGGAGCGCCTGGCAGGCTTCAATGGCCAGATCGTAGGCTGGACCATGATGGCGTTCGGTGCGGTGGGCCTGATTGGCAATACGCTGGGCGGCCGCCTCGTCGACCGCAGCCCGCTCGGCGCGACCGCGCTGTTTTCGGCGCTGATGGCCGCAGGCCTGGTCTTTGTCGGTCCGGTGATGCAATCGCATGGCCTGCTGGCCGTGGCGCTGACGATCTGGGGCATTGCCCAGGCGGCGTTGTTCATCGTCTGCCATGTGCGCCTGATGAAGTCGGCCCCCGAGGCGCCCGCCTTTGCCGCATCGCTCAATATCTCGGGCGCCAACATCGGCATCGGCCTGGGTGCCGTGGTGGGCGGCCGCGTGATCGATCAGTATGGCCTGGCCTCGCTGGGCTGGGCGGCCGCCGCCATCGTGGCGCTGTCGGTGGCCCTGGCTTTCCTGCTGATGGCGGCCTCGCGTCCGCGTGCGGCCGACAAGGCGGCTTGCGCCAACGCGGCTTGAGGCGGCTTGCGGCACAGGCGTGCGTCCCCCCCGGACGGGCGGGGCGCACAAAGGCAGCAGGCTATTGCGTTTACCAGTACAATAGAGTTCTTGGGGCCGATCCGGATTCGACGTGGGTCGCGAAACAACTCAGGGCATGCCGAGCACCAGTTCGCTCGTTAAACCACTGGAAACACTACAAACGCCAACGACGAGCGTTTCGCTCTCGCCGCTTAAGCGGTGAGCCGCTGCACTGATCTGTCCTTGGGTCAGGTGGAGGAAGGCAACTTCCTAGGGGGGTAACCCTCGAACCACAGCAGCGACATTCACAAGGAATCGGTCTGCGCTGGGGTCACACGGCTCAGATTTAAATTACGTGAATCGCTTTGGTCCGGCCTGTCGGTTGGCTAAGTCCAAGGTTAAAACTAAATAAATCGACTACGCATGTAGAACTGATTGCAGAGGGCTTGCGGACGGGGGTTCAATTCCCCCCGGCTCCACCAAATACTGCGATGTCGCCAAAATGGCCAACCTTACCGGTTGGCCATTTTTTTTGCCCGACCGCGGCTGCGCCCCCGCCTTGAAGATCGATGCGAGTGATCTGCACGGGCATCAATGCATCGCGAATATTCACTTCCCGCAATATTCGCAATATTTCCCACCGACCTATTAGTAACTAAAAGAAACCTCACCGGATACGCCGGGATACCCCATTGAAAGTAAATTGAAAGTTGATGCGACCCCATTTTACGTCTCTATGGGAAAGGTCGCTTTCGTTTACCCCAAGGCAATTTCGCAAATTGTTGCCAGCTATTCGGAAGCTCGGGAAATACTCCGTCACATATTACGAATACTTTCAAGACATAATAAACGCAAGAAAATGCCACCGGCTTGGGCCGCTCAACAGCGATGAAGATACTTTCCCTATTCGGAACGCGTCCTGAAGCCATCAAGATGGCGCCCCTGGTGACGGCGCTGCAGAACGAATCCCAGATCGAAAGCATCGTCTGTGTGACCGGCCAGCATCGCCAGATGCTTGACCAGGTGCTGGCGCTGTTCGACCTGCACGCGCAGCACGACCTGGACATCATGGTGCCCAACCAGACCCTGAACGGGCTGTATGCCCGCCTGATCAGCCGCGTCGACGAGGTGCTGGAAAAAGAGCAGCCGGACTACGTGCTGGTGCATGGCGACACCAGCACGGCATCGGCCTGTGCGCTGGCGGCGTTTCACCGCCGCATCCGCATTGGCCACGTGGAAGCAGGCCTGCGTACCGGCAACCTGGCCATGCCCTTCCCTGAAGAAATGAACCGCCGCGTGGTGGACGCCATCGGTGACCTGCTGTTCGCGCCGACCGCGCAATCGCGCGGCAATCTGCTGCGCGAGAACCTGGCAGGCCGCATTACGGTGACGGGCAATACGGTCATTGATGCGCTCGCCATGACGTGCGCCAAGCTGGCGCCCGAAGGCGAACTGGCGCGCGGCCTGCAAGCTCGCTATGACTGGCTCGACCCGAAGCGCCGTCTGATGCTGGTCACCGGCCACCGTCGCGAGAGCTTCGGCGGCGGCTTCAAGAACATCTGCGCCGCACTCGCCGAACTGGCCCGCCGCGAGGATCTGCAGATCGTCTACCCCGTGCACCTGAACCCGCAGGTCCGCAATGTCGTCATGACGGATCTGGCCGGCCTGGACCGCGTCCACCTGATCGATCCGCTGGATTACCTGGACTTTGTCTGGTTCATGCAACGCGCCCATCTCATCCTGACCGATTCCGGCGGGGTGCAGGAGGAAGCGCCCTATCTGGGCAAACCGGTGCTGGTGATGCGCGAAGTCACCGAGCGCCCGGAAGCCGTGCAGGCCGGCACCGTTGCCCTGGTCGGCACCGACACGCAACGCATCATCGCCGAGGTCAACCGGCTGCTGGACGATCCCGCCCTGCACGCCTCATTTTCGCGCCGCATCAACCCCTACGGCGACGGCCACGCCAGCCAGCGCATCGTCGACGCGCTGTGCGGCCGCCCCGTCGCCGAATTCGATCCCTACGGATCCCACGCCGGCACGCCGGCCTGACGCCTTCTGCCCCGCATTCCCCGCCCGGAGCCCCCATGTCAAAGCCCACTCCCTTTCCCGCCGCCCTGACGCTTTGCCGCGCGCTGATGGCCGCCGGCCTGCTGCTGCCGCTGGGCGCGATGGCCAGCCCTGCCGGAGACGCCTTGCGTCAACTGCAAGGCGATGACTGGGTGACGCGCAACACCACGCTGGCCGATCTGGGGATCGGCGAGCCGGTGGTGCTGAGCAACAGCGACGCGCGCCAGGAGTTCTACCTGCCGGTGCCGCGCGGCGTGCCGATTGCCGATGCCACGCTGAATTTCGACGCCAAATACACCAAGGGCGAACCGGGCCGCACCAGCCTGGTGCTGTGGGCCGATGGCGTGCCGCTGAACGCGCAGCGCATCGCCGACGGCGACGGGACGGTGGCGCGCGGCTTCGCCGTGGATCCGCGCAGCCGCGAAAGCGGCTTTCTACGGGTGGGCGTGGACTGGCAATCGGAAATCGCGCTGCGCCACTGTGAAAGCAATCGCGCTACCGCCAATGCGCTGACGATTTCACCGCAGACGCGCCTGACCTACCGCTACGACGCCTCGGCCATCGGCAACCTGGATGACGCCTGGGGCACCCTGCCCGGCAAGCCGACCCTGATCGTGGCGGGCGCCAAGCTGGACCAGCAGGCCTTTGACAGCGCCTGGCGCATCGGCGTGGCGCTGGAACGCGCCGGCAAGCGCGTCGCGGTGCGGGCCTTTCCGGCCGTGGGCGACGAGATCGACACGCGTGGCCTGCAGGCCCCCGGTGGCCTGTCGCACGTCCCCGCGTTCGCCGCGCTGACGGGCAACGAAAAGCACAAGCTGGCCAATCCCGCCGAGATCGGCGCACTGCTGGTCATGGGCGCGCCGGCCGTGGCGGGCGACGTCGTGATCGCCGATGCCGGGCTGCGCGCCAAGCTGAACGAGGCGCTGGATGCGCTGCAATCGCAGTTTGCCTCCGACGCGGATGCCGCCGAAGCCTTCAAGACCTGGCGCGCGCGCCGCGCGCCGCTGGCGGCGGCCGACCTGCAATCGAAGGAAATCCGTCTGGCCGCCATGGGCCGCCAGGCCGTGATCGCGGTGGCCGCCGATGCCGGCGCGCAGGGCGCGGGGGCGTTCGACACCGCCTGGCGCCGCATCCTGGTGACGCGCCAGGTGCAGGTCAAGACTGCAATGCCGCCCGAAACCTTCAAGGACGGCGGCCTGCGCCTGACGGCGCTGGGCGGCTCGCCCAACAGCTTCAACGTGGTGGCCAGCGGCGACTGGAACACGACCTTCCCGCTGGCTGCGGTGTCGTCCGATGGCCGGATGCCCGGCGAGCTGGTCATGGACGTATCGGCCGCGCCCGGGGCGTCGTCGACCCGGCCAGTGGCATCGGTGTTCTGGAACGGTATCCTGCTGGCCGCCAAGCAGCTGGATGCGGATGGCAAGCCCGAACGCCTGACGGCGCGCGTGCCCGGCTACGCGCTGGGCGTCACCAACGCCGTGCGCGTGACTTTCCAGCGCCAGCCGGTGTCGGTCGATTGCAACGAGATTCCGCAGGGCTACCCGGTGAACGTGCTGCCGACCAGCTACGTGAAGCCTGACCGGGCCGAGCCGGACGGCACCTTCGTGGGGCTCTTGCCCTTGCTTGCCGGCAGCCCGCAGGTGATCGTGCCCGACAGCTATCTGGCCGACGCCCCCGACAACCTCAAGCGCCTGATCGGCATTGCCTCGGCCAGCGGCGTCTCGACCTCCCGCGCCGAACTCACCGTGGCGGCAGGCGGCCAGGCGGTCAAGCCCGCCCGCCCGTTCCTGGCGATGGAAGTGGCCGTGGACGGCGCCAAGCCGATGGTCACGGTCACCGACCGCAAGCAGTTGCGCGTGGACGGCAAGAACGCAACCTGGCTGGACATTTCCGGACTGGATCACCTGAGCACGGCCGAAGTCATCAGCGCCAGCGGCCAGGACGGCGTGCTGTGGCACACCCTGGGCCAGCGCGCCGGCATGCTGGATGCGCCGTTCGTGCTGAACCGCGGCAATGTGGCGATCATCGGCGCCGCGGGCCCGGTGGCCTGGATCGACAGCGCCAACCCCGACGCGAGCCATCCGCCCGGCGCCGGTGAAAGCGCGTTCTTCGAATGGCGCCGCTATATCTCGTGGAGCGTGCCGGCGGTCAGCATCAGCCTGCTGGTGTTGCTGCTGATCCTGATCTTCGCGATGCGTGCCAGCCGCAGAAAGAACAAGGACAGCAAGTAATCCAGGACGCGCCAGCCCATGTCTTCGCTTTACTGGCCCTATCTCATCGCCGATTACTACCGCGGCCTGGAGATCGTGACCGCCATCGTTGGCGTGATCATCCTGCTTTCGAGCCTGGATGATCTGTTCATCGATGCCTGGTACTGGGTGCGCGAGGCCTGGCGCTCGCTGACCATCAAGCGGCGCTATGCACCGTTGACGGCCTCGCAACTGCGCGCCAAAGAAGAACAGCCGCTGGCGATCATGGTGCCGGCCTGGCTGGAGTACGACGTGATCGCGTCGATGCTCGAGACCATGGTGTCGACGCTGGAATACAAGAACTACATGATCTTTGCCGGCACTTACCAGAACGACGAGCGCACGATCAAGGAGGTCGAGCGGATGCGTCGACGCTACCGCCAGCTGATCCGGGTGGAAGTGCCGCACGATGGCCCCACCTGCAAGGCGGACTGCCTGAACTGGATCGTGCAGGCGATCTTCGCGCAGGATGCCAAGCAGCCGGTGCCGTTTGCCGGCGTGATCCTGCACGACAGCGAAGACGTGCTGCACCCGCTGGAGCTCAAGTACTACAACTACCTGCTGCCACGCATCGACTTCATCCAGCTGCCGGTGACCTCGCTGGAACGCCACTGGCATGAACTGGTGGCGGGCACCTACATGGACGAATTCGCCGAATGGCACACCAAGGACCTGGTGGTGCGCGAAAGCCTGTCCAAGATGGTGCCGTCGGCCGGCGTGGGCACCTGCTTTTCGCGCCGCGCCCTGGTCGAACTGGCGAACGAGACCAATAACCAGCCCTTCAATACCGACACGCTGACCGAAGACTACGACATCGGTGCGCGGCTGGCGCAACGCGGCATGCGCCAGATCTTCGGCAAGTTCGGCGTGGAATACGTGACCCGCCGCCACGCCTGGTTCGGCCTGGGCAAAGAGAAGATCTCCAGCGTGCACATGCCGCTGGGTGTGCGCGAGTACTTCCCCAACACCTTCCGCACCGCCTACCGGCAGAAAGCGCGCTGGACGCTGGGCATCGGGCTTCAGGGCTGGCAACAGGTGGGCTGGACGGGGTCATGGGCGACCAAGTACCTGCTGTTCCGCGATCGCAAGGGGCTGGTGACGTCATTCATTGCGATCCTGGCGTATCTGTTGCTGGCGAACTTCTTCGTGTTCTACCTGGCGGACCTGTTCGGCTGGTGGAAGGTGTATTACCCGTCGTATTTCAAACCGGGCGGCTGGCTGGTGACGCTGATGTGGATCAACGCGGTGGCGCTGCTGCTGCGGGTGGTGCAGCGAGCCTATTTCGTGGGGCGCATGTATGGCTGGGAACACGCACTGCTGTCGATTCCGCGGATGATCGTAGGCAATTTCATCAATGCCATGGCTGCGGCGCGTGCCTGGAAGCTGTTCATCGGCCACCTGATCACGGGCAAGCGGCTGGCGTGGGACAAGACCATGCACGACTTCCCGTCCACCGACCAACTGGCCCAGCAGCGCCAGCGCCTGGGTGAACTGCTGCTGTCGTGGCAGGCGATCGACGAAGATAAACTGGCGCGCGCGCTGGAAATCCAGGCGCGCGACAAAAGACCGCTGGGCGAGATCCTGATGGAGCAAGGCTGGCTGGACGAAGGCACCCTGAAAGAAGCCATTCACTTCCAGCAGGGAGGCCAGGCCGGCACCACGGCGGCCGTTGCCGCGCCGGCGCATACCGACGAAAAACCCGCGACCCCATGAAGCCACTGACCCGATCGTTGTTGCTGTCCGCCGCGCTGGCTTGCGCCGGGAACGCCGGGCCGGCCCAGGCCCAATCCGCGCCGCGCGCCGCGGAGGCTCCGCTGGAAGGCGCCGCCTACCAGTTCGCCGACGAAGGCTACAAGAGCTACGATGCCGGCAACTACGCGCTGGCGCAGCAGCAGGCTGAATCCGCCATTGCACTGCGTCCGGACGTCGAACGCTTGCGCCTTCTGTTGATCTATTCGCTGCAAAAGCAGGGCAAGTTGCAAGAGGCCGACAAGGCGGCAGCCGACGCGATCAAGAGCGGGCTGGACACACCGGGCCTGCGCCAGGCACGCGCCAACCTGCGGCCCCGTGCCGCCCAACCGGCGGGGGCGGCGGCCGGCGGCGCACCAGGCACCACGGCGGCCTACCGCCGCGGCTTTCCGATCGCCACGCGCGCCTATGCCGACTACAACCGCGGCGACTTTCCGGCCGCGCAGCGCGGCGCCGAGCAGGCCTTCCGCAACGACCCCAAGCAAGGGGCCTGGGCCATGCTGTGGCTGGACGCGCTGGAGGCCCAGGGCAAGTACGCCGAGGCCGAAGCCGCCGCGGACAAGGCCATCGCGCTGGGTGCCCCCAACAAGAACGACCTGACCGCGCGCCGCACCACCATGAAGCGGCGCCTGGCGATCAAGCCCGCCGAGCAAGGCTACCAGGCGCTGATCGCCAATCGCACCGGCGACGCGGTGCCGCTGGCGCGCGAAGCGGTGGCGCTGGCCCCGGATACCGCCAGCCACCGCCTCTTGCTGATGACGGCACTGATGCTGGACAACCAATTGGCCGCCGCCGAAGACGCCGCCACCGATGCCTTGAAGCAGGACGACGAGAACACCGTCGCCCTGCTGATGCGCGGCTACCTGCGCCAGCGCCAGGGCAAGACGGATCTGGCCAATGCCGATTTCGATGCAGCGCTCAAGCAGGACTGGCTGGATGAAGACCAGCGCCGCAATGTGCGCCTGATTGCCGCAGATGCCTCGCTCGCCGGCGGCGACTCCGCCCGCGCGCTGGCGTTGGTGCAGCCCCTGGGCGCCAAGGACGAAGCCGCGACGGCCCGCATCAAGCGCGCCCGCTCGGCGCCGACAGTGCCGGCTACGCTCACGCTGGCCAACTACCCCGCCCCGGTGCAGGATTGCCGCGATACGCCCTACGGCACGTCCTGCGAGCTGCTGCCGTCCGACGCCGCGGGCAGCGGCGGCCCGGCGTCGCTGGCGTACGCGGCCTACGCGCGCGAGGACTACCAGGAAGCCATCACCCAGGCTCGCAAGGCGTCGGAACAGGACCCCAGCAACAAGGAATTGCAGCGCCTCTTGACCACAACACTGGCCGCCGGCAACGCGGCGCAGCTCGCCGAGGCCGACAAGCGCATGAGCGACGCGCTGGCTGCGCAGCCCGATGACCCCGCCCTGCTGATGCAACGCGGCTACCTGCACCAGCGCATGGGCCAGCCCAAGCTGGCGCTGCAGGACTTCCAGGCGGCGCGCGCCACCGGCAAGGCCCCGCCCACGGTCATTCTGGACGAGGGCTACGCGCTGTCCGGCGTGGGCGACAAGCGCGGTGCGGTCGACAAGCTGAAGCAAGCCATCGACGAGGCCGACGCCGGCCGGCTGGAGCTCACGCCGCAACAGCGCTTTGACACCCGCAGCGGCATCGCCGGGTTGTCGCGTGAATGGGGCGGCTATGTGTCCGCCGGCTATCGTGGCGCGCGGCCCGCCTCGTCGGGACTGGGCGGCGCGGCCATCACCGTGCCCGGCGACGCCATCTTCAGCACCACGGAAATCTTCTGGCGGCCGTCGGACTTCCTGAACTCGTCGACGCAGACCTTCGAGCTGTACGGGCGCTTGTCGAACACGCTGTACAACAAGGGTGGCAAGACCGCCAGCCAGACGGTGTCCGACCCTTGCACCGGCAATTCCATCAATGTGGATGAGACCCGCAACCAGGGCATTTCGGGCATTCCCACCACGGTGGGATCGCTGGGCATGCGCTTCACGCCCTCCACCGAGGTGGGGCTGACGTTCGGCCTGGAGCGCCAGTTCAACCTGGGTACCGCCACGCGCCAAGGCACGTTCAGCCCGAAGCCTGACAATCTGCGCTGCAGCCTGAACAACAGCAACCAGACAGCCCACTACAAGACGGACGCCGGCAGCGGCGGCTGGCTGGCCTATGTCACTTACGGCATGTACGAAGGCACCACACTGCGCATCGATCGCCCCG
The DNA here is from genome assembly GCF_059760725.1 of Achromobacter sp. 1014246743. Taxonomy (NCBI): domain Bacteria; kingdom Pseudomonadati; phylum Pseudomonadota; class Betaproteobacteria; order Burkholderiales; family Alcaligenaceae; genus Achromobacter; species Achromobacter sp. 1014246743. The sequence continues at coordinate 23,200 of NZ_JCBANA010000045.1, read as the reverse complement.
ACTGGTTCACCATGGAAGGCTACGTGCAGGCGGGCTATTCCTGGCAGGACATGTCGGCCCGTCTCTGGAAGCGCAACAACACCACGGGCGCCGACACCGACAAGACCACCGGCAAACTCAAGCGCGACCAGGCCTTCGGCGCCGGCGAATTGCGCGTGGGCCGCAGCTATCGGGTCGATCCGATCAGCGAACGCCTGGTGTTCTTCCCCTATGCCGTGGTGGGCATCGACTGGCTCTGGAACAAGAACCGGCTGAGCGGCCTGGACATCGACGGCACCGATTCGTACAACCAGTTGGGCGACGGCTCATCGTGGTCGATGGGCGCCGGCCCGGGTTTCAACATCCGCTACTGGTTCCGCGAAGACCACTACAACGCGCCGCGTTCGTACCTGGACCTGACCACCCAATACCGCTTCAATATCGGCGGCGGCCAAGCCGACCGGGCCAAGGGCCTGTTCATCAACCTGACCCTGTCCTACTGAGCCGCCCCCCCCCCCTTTTTTCAGGAGTCCGCCTGGCATGACTACCGTTACCCTTCACCCGCCCCGGCCCGCGCGCCGGCTGGCTTCGGCCCTGTGCGGCGCGCTGCTGGCGCTGGCCGCAGCAGGCGCCCAGGCGCAGCAAGCCTCGTCCATCGTGATCCAGGGCAAGGACAATTGGCTGTTTCCCGGTTGGGGCAGCCTGACGCAGGTCGATACCCGCGGCATCGACGCCTCGACGCAACTGGTGCGTGAAACCCGCGATGCCCTGGCCGCCAAAGGCATCCAGCTGGAAGTGCTGATCCTGCCGGACAAGACCTTGTTCTACCAGGACAAGCTGCCGGATGGCACGACCCTGAGCGCCGAGGTCAAGAAGCGCTACCAGACCATCCAGGACAAGCTCAAGGCCGCAGGCGTGTCCACCTTCGACGACGAGGCCGTGCTGCGCCGCGTGAAGGACAGCGGCAAGGACGTGTTCTACCGCACCGACCAGCACTGGACCCAGGCGGCCGCCGACGCCACCGCCGAAGCGCTGGCCCAGCGCATCCAGCAGGACGTCAAGACGCTGGCCGGCAAGCCCGGCACCGGCATGCCGCTGGGCAGCGTGGTCAACGAGCGCCGCTACGGCGACCTGGCAGAGCTGTTTCTGACGCCCGACCAGCGCAAACAGGCCGGGCGCGAGACCTTCACGGTGCGCCGCCAGGCCGACAACCAGAGCCTGATCGATGATGCGCCGGCGCCGGTGCACGTCACCGGCCACAGCATGGTACAGCCGTACTTCGGCTTTCCGCAGAAGCTGTCCAACGTGCTGGACCGCCCCGTTTCCGTGAACTGGAAGCCCGGCAATGTCGGCCAGTGGATCATGCTGCTGGAATACCTGGAGTCGCCCGCGTTCAAGCAGAACAAGCCGCAGGTGCTGGTGTGGCAGATGTTCGAGCCCACCTTCGCCCAGGGGCCCGACGCCAAGGGGCTGTGGGACAACGCGTCCATCATGACCGCCGACAGCTGGCGCAGCCGCATGAAGGCGGCGGTGGGGCGCTAGCATCGTGGCGCAAGCGGACAAGGCGACATTGCCCCCGGCTTCCGGACACCGGCTGCACGCCATCGTCTTTGGCGTGCTGCTGGCGCTGGGCCTGGGCTGGGGCGCATGGTGCCTGGTTCAAGCCAGGCTGACCGCGGCCGACGTCGCGCCGTCGGCCTGGATGAACGGCACCGCGGGCACGGCATTGAACAAGTCATTGCGCCTGCCCGCGCAGGCCAGCCTGGACACCTGGAATTCCTCGGTGCGCTACCGCATGCTGGGAGCGCTGGGCGACCAGGTCGCCATGGGCTGCCCCCAATGGCTGTTCTATCGTGACGGCCTGCGGCCCCAGCCCGGCGTGCATGTATTCGACGAGCGCCTGCGCCTGATGCGGCATTGGGTCGAGGAACTGCGCCGCCAGCAGGTGCAGGTGCTGGTGGTGGCGGTGCCCGACAAGTCGCGCATCGAGGCCGACCATCTTTGCGGCCAGACCGTATCGCTGCCGATGCGAGGCACCCTGGATGCCTGGCAGGACGCCCTGCGCGCGCAGAACGTGCCCTTCGTCGACTTGCGCCAGGCGCTGCAAGCCGCGCAGGCGCCGCGTTTTTTCCGCACCGACGTCCACATGAACGCGACCGGGGCCCAGGCCGCCGCCCGACAGGTGGCCGAGGCCGCCCTGCCCTTGCTCAAGGGTCCCGGCACGCAGGCCTTCAACGAAGAAAAGCCGGGGCCGTTGCAACCCCGCATGGGCGACCTGATCGTGCTGGCCGGGCTGGAACACGCACGGCCGGGCTGGCGTCCCGAACTGGACCTCGCCGCGCCGCAGAAGATCGAGCCCGTGCGCGGCGGCGGCCTGCTGGACGAGACGCCACCGGTCGAAGTGCTGCTGGCGGGCAGCTCGAACGGCCGCCGCAGCAATTTCGCCGAGCGCCTCGGAATGGGGCTGGGCCGCGAGGTGTGGAACCTGAGCCTGGACGGCGGGCAATTTTCCGGGGCCTTGCAGGTTGCGCTCAAGCAGCGCGAACAATGGCCCAAGAGCTTGAAACTGGTGATCTGGGAGTTTTCGGAAATGGCGCTGTCGCTGCCCCTGACCGACGACGAGAAATCCGTACTGGCCCGACTGCCCTGACCCGAGATGCTATTCAATTCCTACCTGTTCCTGTTGGTCTTTCTGCCCGTGACGCTGGCCGTGTACTACGGCGCCGGACGGCTGAACCTGCGGCTGGCTGCCCTGTGGCTGTGCCTGACGTCGTTCGTGTTCTACGGCTGGTGGAATCCGCAGTTCGTGGTGCTGCTGGCCGGCTCCATCGCCTTCAATTACCTGGTGAGCCTGTTGATCCTGCACACGGCCAGCCGGCCGCGGCTGCAAGGACTGATCGTGGGCCTGGGCGTCGGCGCCGACCTGGCGCTGCTGTTTCACTACAAGTATTTCGCCACGCTGCTGAACTTCCTGAACGACCTGGGCATGACCAGTTCGACCATGGATTCGATCATCCTGCCGCTGGGGATCTCGTTTTTCACGTTCACCCAGATCGGCTATCTGCTCGACTGCCGCGCCGGCGTCGTCAAGGAACGTAGCCTGCTCAGCTACGTGCTGTTCGTGACCTTTTTTCCGCACCTGATCGCCGGCCCGATCCTGCATCACAAAGAGATGATGCCGCAGTTCGCGCAGCCGGAAAATTACCGTTTCAAGGCCGAGAACCTGTCGGTGGGCGGCATGCTGTTCGTGATCGGCCTGGCCAAGAAGGTACTGCTGGCCGACGGCATCGCGCCCTACGCCGATGCCGGCTTCGCCGCCCCGGGCGACCTGCAGTTCTGGGGCGCGTGGGGCGCCAGCCTGTGCTACGCGCTGCAGCTCTATTTCGACTTTTCCGGTTATTCGGACATGGCGCTGGGGCTGGCCAAGATGTTCGGCATCCGCTTCCCGCTGAACTTCAATTCGCCCTACAAGGCGGGCAGCATCATCGAATTCTGGGCGCGCTGGCACATGACGCTGACGCGCTACCTGACGGCGTACCTGTACTACCCCGTGGCCATGGCTGTGTCCAAGTGGCGCACCGACCGCAACCTGCCCGTGGGCGCCGAAGGCGTGCGCACGCTGGGCGGCTTCATCGGCAGCATCGTCAGCCCCACGCTGTTCACCATGGCGCTGGCCGGCGTGTGGCACGGCGCAGGCTTCCAGTTCCTGGTGTTCGGCCTGCTGCACGCGATGTACCTGTCGGTGAACCATGCCTGGCGGATTTTCGTGGTGGGCCGAAAGCCCGCGGCGGCGCGCAACCTCAATGTGTTCAAGCGCGCCGCCTGCGTGCTGCTGACCTTCGTGGCCGTGCTGGTGGCGCAAGCGTTCTTCCGAGCCCATGGCGTGGGCGACGCGATGCTGCTGATGCAGGGCATGATCGGGCTGCGCGGCGTGGAAGCGCTGGACCTGGCCACCCACGCCAGTGGCCTGGCCTGGGGCGACGCCTGGCGCGTGCTGGTCGGCCATCACATGCAACTGATCTATGCTGTGGTGCTGCTGGGCATCGCCTGGTTCACGCCGAACGCCCACCAGATCCTGGGCCGTTATTCGCCCGCGCTGTTCAAGCCCCAGGAAGCGCCCTCGCCCTGGATGCGCTGGCGCCCCAACCTGGCGTGGCTGACGGTCATGCTGGTCCTGCTCTTTTTCTGCCTGGTCAACCTGCACAAGGAAACCCGGTTCCTCTATTTCCAATTCTGACCGCGGCGCGGTCGCGGAGCACGCTATGGACATCAACGAGATCGAAGCCAAGGTGGCCGACCTGATCGAAGGCATCATCCTCACCAAGGTCGACCCCGACACCCTGCTGATCGAATCCGGGCTGATCGACTCGCTGTCGGCAGTGGATGTGGCCCTGGCCGTCGAACGCCAGTTCGGCTGCAAGATCCCGCCGACCGAGATCGACGTGCACCTGGAATCGGTACACACGCTGGCGGCCTTCATTGCGGAGCATCCGCGCGCCTGACGCTCCCGGGAGGGCTGGACGATGCGTTTCGATTTCAACGCCTACGATTTCGTGGACACCGCCGCCGGCGCCGAGGCCGTGGCGGTGGTGGACGCCCAGGGCGCCTTGACGTGGGGCCAGCTGCAGGCGGCCACGCAGGCCTGGGAACAGGCGGCGCGGCAGGCTGGCGTCACGGCGGGCGTGCCGCTGGTGATCTCCGGCCACAAAGAGGCCGCGTTTCTCGTGGCGATCCTGGGTTGCCTGCGGTTGAAGGTGCCGTTCGTGCCGGTCGACGTGATCAACCCGCCCGAGCGCATCGCCCGTATCGGCGAGCTGGTACGGGCCGGCTTGCGCTATGACGCGCAGGCTGGCGGATTCGTCCCGGGCAGCGCCGCCCCGGCGCCGCTGGACGAGGCCGGACTGGCCTACATCATGTTCACCTCGGGCAGCACCGGGGACCCCAAGGGCGTGCAGATCGGGCGCGAAAGCGTGACGCTGTTCGCCGGCTGGATCCGCGACTGCCTGAACCTGGGACCCGCCCCCGCGTTCATGGACCAGATGCTGTTCAGCTTCGACTTCTCGCTGTTCAACTGGGTCGGCGCGCTGGAACTGGGCGGCACCTGCGTGCTGTGCCCGCGCGAGACCATCGCGCAGCGCGACACCTTCGTGGGCTACCTCGCCCACACCGGCATCAACGTCTGGGCGTCCACGCCGTCATTCGTGCGCCAACAGCTGTTCAATCCCGACTTCGACCGCGCCCGCCTGCCGCAACTGCGCGCCTTCGTGTTCGGCGCCGAGTCGCTGACGCCGACGCTGGCCGAAGAACTCTGGCAGCGCTTTCCCGATGTGCGCATCATCAATTCCTACGGCCCCACCGAAGCCACCTGCTCGACCACCTGGGTCGAGATCGATGCGGACCTGCGCGCTCGCGCGCCCAATCCTTTTCCCATCGGCCGCGCCAAACCCTACGCCGAGGTCTTCATCGAGAACGGCGAAATCAGCATCGTCGGGGACCACGTCATGCGCGGCTATCTGAACCGCCCTGACCTGAACGCCCAGCGCATGTTCACCCGCAACGGCAAGCGCGGCTACCGCAGCGGCGACCTGGGAGAGATCGACGCTGCCGGCCTGGTGACGTTCCGGGGCCGGATCGACGACCAGATCAAGATGCACGGCTACCGCATCGAGCTGGCCGAGATCGACGCCGCCATTGCCGCCCTGCCCGGCGCGCGAGCCGGGGCGACGGTTGCGCTGCGCCGCCCCGATGGCGCTATCATCCGATTGATCGGGTTCGTCGAACCCGCCGAGGCCGGCCCCGCAGGCCTGCAACCGCTGCCCGCGGCGCTGCAGGACTGGAAGGCCACCCTGGGCCGCCGGCTGCCCCCTTACATGATTCCGTCCGAACTGGTGGCCTGCCACCGCTTCCCGACGACCAGCACCGACAAGGCGGACCGCAAGCAGCTCGAACGCTTGTACCTGGAGGCCCGCCTGAGCAAGAAACCGGAGTCCCAAGCATGACCCGTCATGTTCGTTTCCCCGCCCTCGCGTTGGCATTGACGCTGGGTCTGGCCGCCGGCGGCGGCGCGGCGCATGCTGAAGGCGCGTTTGCCCAGTTGTACGCCGCGCGCCCGCCCGCCGGATCGTCGTTCGTACGGGTCGTGAATCCGGAAGTCGGGCCGTTCCGCGTGCAGGTCGCCAACGGCCCGTCGCAGGAAATCGGCCCCACCAAGCCTGCCAGCACCTACGCCATCGTCAAGGGCAACCAGGCCTTCAACGTGCTGGTCGACGGCAAGCCGATCGCCAGCCTGCAAGTGGCGCCCGACACCTTCAGCACGCTGGTGGTGCGCCGCGATGGCGTCAAGGTCACCTATGCCCTGGTGGACGACAGCAACGGCGCGCAGGACGCGCTCAAGGCCGAATTGCGCTTCTACAATCTGGCGGCCGACTGCCCCGGCGCCACGCTGGCGGTCAGCCCCACCGGGCCCACGCTGTTCCAGGACGTCAAACCCGGCGCCGCCGCAGCGCGGGCCATCAATCCTGTCAGCGCATCGCTGGCGGCCGGCTGCGGCACGGTGCTGTCGCCGTCCGTGCCCCTGCCCGCCTTGCAGCCCGGCGATCACTACAGTCTGTTCCTCACCGGCGGTCCCACCGCCCCCACCTTGAGCGGCCAGGTCAGCGCCACGGCCCCCTATAGCAAGTAAGGAGGCCGCATGCGCCGCGTATTCAGGGATGATCACGAGCTGTTCCGCGACCAGGTCCGGCGCTTTGTCGCCGAAGAGATCGCGCCCCACTACGCCGATTGGGAAAAGGCCGGCATCGTGCCGCGCGCGCTGTGGCGTCGCGCGGGCGAAGAAGGCCTGCTCAATTGCGCCCTGCCCGAGCCCTACGGCCTGGGCGGCGACTTCGGCCATGCCGCCGTCGTCATCGAAGAACTGGCGCGCGCCAACTACCTGGGCATCGGCTTTTCGATCCACTCCGACATGGTGTCGCCGTATCTGCAAGCCTTTGGCACCACCGCCCAGAAAGAACGTTGGCTGCCCGCCATGACCCGCGGCGAAGTGATCGGCGCCATCGCGCTGACCGAACCCGGCGCAGGTAGCGACCTCAAGGCCGTGCGCACGCGCGCGCGCCGCGATGGCGACCATTACGTCCTGAACGGCCAGAAGACCTTCATCACCAACGGTGTCAATGCCGGGCTGGCCATCGTGCTGGCCAGCACCGATCCCGACCTGGGTGCGCGCGGCCTGTCGCTGTTCTGCGTCCAGGAGAACCTGCCCGGCTTCACCAAGGGTCCGGCGCTCAGCAAGATCGGCCAGCACAGCCAGGATACCTGCGAGCTGTACTTCGACGACGTGCGCCTGCCGGCCGACTGCCTGCTGGGCCAGGAAAACGCCGGCTTCGAATACATGACGCAGGAACTCGCACGCGAACGCCTGGCGATCGCGCTGCGCGCGGCCGCCTCGCTGGAGGGCATGCTGGACGAAACCGCCGAGTACACCCGCAACCGCAAGGTCTTCGGCCGGCGTGTCTTCGACTACCAGAACTCGCGTTTCAAGCTGGCCAGCGCCCGAGCCCAGAGCACGATGCTGCGGGTGTTCCTGGACGACTGCCTGGCCCGCCACATGGCCGGCGAACTGGACGCCACCACCGCCGCCATCGCCAAGCTCAACGCCACCGAAATACAGGGCGCCGTGCTGGACGATCTGCTGCAGCTGTATGGCGGCTACGGTTATATGGCCGAATACGGCATCGGCCGCGCCTGGACGGATGCTCGCGCGCTGCGCATCTTTGGCGGCACCAGCGAGATCATGCGGGAAATCATCGGCCGCAGCTTTCTCTGAGCGCTGGCGGCCGGCGGCGTCAGACGCGCGCCGCCATCCAGGCGCGCATCAGCGCACGGGCTTCGGGCGTATCGCCGATGACCCAGGGGTCGACGGTGAAGGCGACGACCCGCTTGGCGCCGTAGCCGCGCGCCACCTGCCACTGCTGCTTGACCCGGTCGAAGTCGGCCGAGCGCGCCTTGAAGGTCGTGCCGTCGGTGCTGCCGGACGGCAATTCCTCGAACAACTCCATGACCAGGTCGAACGAGGCCCGGCGCTTGAGCAGCATGTCGTGCAGGGGTTCGAGCGACTGGTAGTTCGCCAGCCCCGCCACGCCCACGCCGTCCTGGATCATGGGATGGATGGCCACGTGGTCCAGCACCCGCGACCACAGCTGGGTCAACGAACCCTCGCCGCCCAGGCGGCTGAAGTAGGTAGAGAGGGTCGGCACGCGATAACTGGTGGCCTGCGCGGCACGGGAGAAGGCGTCCAGCCACGGCACCAGCAGCGCCTGGCGCTCGGGGCGCGACCAGTTGTACTGCTCCAGTTCATAGGGCAGATACCAGCCGCGGAAGTTACGACGCTTGGACCAGGCCGCGCCATGCATGTACGCCACCCCGCGGTCGCGGGTATGGTCCAGGTAGGCGGCCAGCGCCGTGTCGTCCGGCGAGGCCAGCATGTTCCACCAGCGCTGGTCGTAAGGCAGGCCCACATGCACGCCCAGTCCGCTGCGCTCGGCTTCGTCGAAGATCACGTCCAGCATGGCCTTGGGCGCCATCCAGTCGTCCGGGCGACCGCCTTCCAGGCCGGTCCATTGCAGGAAGATCTCGCGGCAGCCCAGCCGGCGATAGGCGGCGATGCGACGGCGCCAGTCGTCGGCGGTCAGGTCCAGGTGGCTGAGCCACAGCTGCAGGAAGGTCGCGTTCAGCGAGATGGGCGGCGCACAGGCCGCCAGCGGTGCAAGCGCGCCAAGCGCCAGCGCCTGCAACAGGCGCCGACGCAACAGGGACCGGGGCAGCGGGCGTGTCAGGAGCGTGTCTCCTGCCGCATCAGCCGCGGTTACCGAACAGGCCGGACAGCGAGCCCAGCAGATCGGCGGGGTTGAACCCCTGGCCCGGCTGGACCGCGCCATCCGGCGTGGCCTTGTCGACCAGCTGCGGCAGCAATGCGGACAGCGAACCCAGCACCGAACCCGCGTCCTGGCCGGTCTTGGCGGCCAGTTCATCGACCACGCCCGGGTCCAGCACGCGCCCCAGCTGGTCGGCGCTGACGGGCAGGTTCTGACCCTTGCCGATCCAGGAGGCGACGATCTCGCCCAGGCCGCCCTGCTGGAAGCTGGCGATCAGGCCGGACAGGCCGCCGGGGTACTTGTTCAGTTGTTCGATCAGGGCGGGCAGCAGCGAGGCCGAGCCCCCTTGCTCACCGCCGCCAGCCATCGAGGCCAAGGTATCCAATAGACTCATCGCCGTGCTCCAAAAAGTCGGAAATCCAGTATAGGCCCAGGCCGGCGCAAATCCGGCCGCCGCCTCGGTCCGGACACCGATCTTTGCAAAACTTGTCTTTGCCGCCCCGCTCAGCCCCCATTTCGCAGGGCGTTCAACGCCTTCCGGCCAGCCCGGCCGTCCGCCGGCAGGCCCAGTTGCCGCTGGGCCGCCTGCAGCGCTTCGCGGGTGCGGGTGCCGATCATTCCATCGGGTTCGCCCAGTTCATAGCCGCGCGCGATCAGCAGGCGTTGCAGTTCGCGGCGCTCGGCCCGCGACAAGCCCGGATCGTCCGTCGGCCAGGCCTGGACCAGCGGCCCGCCTCCGCGCAAACGGTCGGACAGGTGCGCGATGGCCAGCGCGTAGCTCTCGGCCGCGTTGTATGAATACAGCGCGTCGAAATTGCGCGTCACCAGGAATGCCGGCCCCTTGGGGCCGGCCGGCAGCAGCAGGCCCACCGGTATGTCGCCCGGCGGCAGCGGGCGACCGTCGGCGCGGGTCACGCCCTGCTTGGTCCAGGACGACAGCGGACGCTTGTTCTTGCGCCCGGCCCCGGCCGTGTTCAGGCCCGCGGGCAGCTTGACCTCGTAGCCCCAGTCCAGGCTGCTGTTCCAGCCGGCGCGCTTGAGGAAGTTGGCGGTGGACGCCAGGGCGTCGGGCACGCTGTCGATCAGGTCGCGACGGCCATCGCCGTCGAAATCCACCGCCAGCCGCAGGTAGGTCGACGGCATGAATTGGGTCTGGCCGAACGCCCCCGCCCAGGAACCGGTGAATTTTTCGGGCGCAATGTGCTCGTCTTGCAGGATCTTGAGCGCGGCGTAGAACTCGCCGCGAAAGTAGGCCTGGCGCCGTCCGAAGCACGACAGGGTGGACAGGGACGTGAGCAGCGGCCGCCCGCCGAGCGTGCGGCCGTAGTTGCTTTCGACGCCCCACACCGCAGCGATGGTGGCCGGGTCCACGCCGAAGCGGGCCGAGGCTCGGTCCAGTTCGGCGCGCCAGCGTTCGATGCCGGCCCGGCCATCGGCCACGCGCTCATCATCGACCAGCGCCGCCATGTAGTCCCAGATAGGCGTCTTGAATTCGGGCTGCGCATCCAACAGGCCGATCACCGCCATGTCGGGCACCAGGCCGGCGGTCTGCGCATCGAAGGTGGCGCCGGACACGCCCGCCTTGGCGGCCGGGGCGCGCAACTGCGCCAGGCACGAAGCAAAGGCATCGGCGGCGTGGGCGCCTGCGCTCGGCAACGCCAGCGCGGCGACTGTCAGGGCGGCGGCAAGAGAGGGTTTCATCAACGAGGGGGGGCTCCAGGGGATTCGGCCGCGTCGCCTTCCAGGCGGCGCTTCCAGTCTTCGATTTCGCCCACGCGGGCGCGCTTCTCGAACAGGGCGCGCCAGTTGGGAGACAGTTCGGGCAGCGCGGCCAGTTCGGCCAGCACGGCCGCATCCAGCACGCGGCGGTTCAGGATGTCCTGCACCCGCGCCAGGGTCCATTGGGGATGGGGGCGGTCCTGCAGCGACAAGGTGTCGCCAGGCGCGAGCCAGCCTTCGCGCAGCACGCGGTAGTACCACCCCGTCTTGCCGCTGGCCTGTACCTGCGCCGACATGCCGGGCCAGGCAAACCGATGGTTCAGTTTCCAGCACGGCTGGCGAGCCTGCGATACCTGGATCAGCGCCTCACCCGCGGCAAGCACGTCGCCCACGCAGACATCGCTTTCCGTCATGCCCGTGGTGGACAGGTTTTCGCCGAAGGCACCCGGCGCGTCCAGCACAGCGCGCGGGCCGATCGCTTCGCGCCAGGCCGGATAATGTTCGCGCGCATAGTGGTGCAGCGCCTTTTCAGGGCCGCCGTGAAAGCGGCGGTCGGCCTGCGCGTCTCCCAGCAAGCCTTCGGGGCCCAGCCACAGGCGCGTGGCCACCGGATGCTTGTCGATGCCGCTATCGCGGCCGGAATCGCCCAGCGGGCGCACCGCGCCGGTGAGCAAGGCGTCAATGACGATGCGCATGTCGATCACCCTGCCTGCAACGCGGCCAGCTCGGCCTCGTCAAAGCCGGCGGCGCGGCGCGCCGCCAGGTTGAAGGGGCCACGTTGGCGCGGCGCGTCGTAGCGGGCGGCCAGCTCGGCATGGCAGGCCACCGGCGTCTTGCCCTGTTCGGCGCACAGCCGCTTGTACCAGTCGTTGCCGATGGCCACGTGGCCGATCTCGTCGCGCAGGATGATGTCGACGATGGCCGCGCTTTGCGCGTCTCCGGCGCCGGCCAGCTTGTTGCGGATCAGCGGCGAGGCATCGAGCCCGCGCGCTTCCAGCGTGCGGGGCACCAGCGCCAGGCGGGCCAGCAGATCGTCACGCGTACGTTCGGCCATGTCCCACAGGCCGTTGTGGGCGGGGAAATCGCCATAGGCGTAGCCCAGGCCGGCCAGGCGCTGGTTCAGCAGGTCGAAGTGATGGGCCTCTTCGCTGGCCACCCGCAGCCAGTCGCGGTAGAACGCGTCGGGCATGCCGGCGAAACGCCATAGGATGTCCAGCGCCAGGTTCACCGCGTTGAATTCGATGTGCGCCAGCGCGTGCAGCAGCGCGGCGCGGCCTTCCAAGGTCGCCATGGAACGCTGCGGCACCTGCGCGGGCGGCACCAGTTCGGGGACCGCGGGCCGGCCGGGCAGGACGGCGGGCGCGACATACTGCCGTGTCCGGTCCAGCGGCGCGTCGGCATGGATGGCGCGCACCCGCGCCAGCTTGTCCGCCCAGTCGGTGGCGGCCAGCGCCTGCAACGCCTGGGCGCGCAGGCAAACCGTGCCTGGCGCGTACGGACCCGTCCCGTCCGTGGGAAGGATCGAATGGCTGTCCATGAGGATTCCCGGTACAGAGGCGGCCCGCGGCCGCCCGAAAAACAATGACAATGCGCCAAGCGCTGACGAAGACTTTATCATTCGCCCATGGATTCGCCGCTACGCCTGACCATCGAGACCGACCTGTCCCGCATCGACGCACAGCAATGGGACGCCCTGGCCGGCGACCAGCCGTTCCTGCGCCATGCCTTCCTGTGCGCCTTGCACGACACCGGCTGCGCCGCGCCGGATACCGGCTGGGCACCGCATTACCTGGCACTGTGGCGGGACGGCCAACTGGCAGGCGCCGTGCCGCTCTACCTGAAATCCCATTCGCGTGGCGAGTACGTGTTCGACTACGCCTGGGCCGACGCCTTCCAGCGCCACGGCCTGCGCTACTACCCCAAGCTGCTGTCGGCCATTCCGTTCACGCCCGTCACCGGCCCGCGCCTCCTGGCCGCCAATGACGAAGACCGCGACACGCTCGTGCGCGGTCTGGTCGCGTTCGCCCAAGACGTGCAGGTGTCATCGCTGCACCTGCTGTTTCCTGCCGCCACCGACCTGCGTGCCCTGCGCGAGGCCGGCTTCATGGTTCGCGAAAGCGTGCAGTTCCACTGGACCAACGCAGACTATGCCGACTTCGATGCGTTCCTGGCCACGATGAGCCACGACAAGCGCAAGAAGATCCGCCAGGACCGCAAGAAAGTCGCCCAGGCCGGGCTGGATTTCCAGTGGCGGCGCGGCGCGCAGATCCGCGCCGAAGACCTGGATTTCTTCTACCAGTGCTATTGCCACACCTACTTCAACCACGGCAATCCGCCCTACCTGAACCGTGAGTTCTTCCAGCGCGCCTATCGCGAACAGCCAGATGCTTTCGTGCTGGTGCTGGCCGAACGCGACGGCCAGCCGGTGGCCGCGGCCCTGAACCTGGTCGGCGGCGACGTGCTCTATGGGCGCTACTGGGGCGCGACGGAGTACGTGCCGGGGCTGCATTTCGAGACCTGCTACCTGCAGGCCATTGCCTACTGCATCGCCCATGGCCTGAGCCGCTTCGAAGGCGGCGCCCAAGGCGAACACAAGATGGCGCGCGGACTGCTGCCCACGCCGACGTGGTCGGCGCACTGGGTCGCCGATCCGCGCTTCGCGGCCGCGATCCAGCACTTCCTGGACGAGGAAACCGCCGCGGTGGACGACTATCTGGGGGAATTGGAAGCGCACACGCCATTCAAGCGGCCGGCTGCCGACGGAACCTGAACAGGCGGGACGTTGGCGGAGCGCCCTCTGGCGGCGCGCCCTCTGGCGGAGCGCCCGTCGCGCTGAGCAACAGCGGCGCGGCCGTGCGCCCGCGCAATCAGAGAAAGCGGTCCAGCAGCTTGCGGCTGTGCTTGTCCAGCGACGGCACGTCGCGCACCAGATAGAAGATGCCGTGGCTGTCGGCGATCAGCAGCGTGTGCTGGCTCAACCGGCGGATGTCTTCTTCGCCGCGCAGCGTGAACGTGGTGGGCCCGCGGTCGGTCTCCACCTTCCAGGTGCTGGGCGTGGCGTAGGTGGACACGCTCACCAGCTTGCGGATTTCGGGCATGAACTCGCGGCCCGCAAGCTCTTCCTCGATCAGCGCGCGTTCGGCGGGCGGCACATCGGCCAGGTGTTCGATCCAGACCAGCTCGTGGCCGTCGCTTGTCACCAGCGACAGGCCGCGGTCGGCCTCGCTGATGGGAAAGGCCCGCACCGGGATCACACCCTCGTGGGTAGCGCCGTCGGCGCCCTGGTACACCAAACGCCCGAACGCATTGCGTTGCAGCTGAAAAACGGGAAGCGTCATGACGATTATCTCGATTCCGTGTCAGGCCACGGCGGCCATGTCGTCGCTGCCTGAGGCCTGTGCATCGGCTTCGGCCTGGCGCGCCTGCGCCTGGTAGAGGCGGTAGTACGCCCCTTCACGCGCCATCAGTTCCTCGTGCGGCCCCTGCTCCACGATCTGGCCACGGTCCAGCACGACCAGGCGGTCGGCCTTGCGCAACGTGCTCAGGCGGTGGGCGATGGCAATAGTGGTGCGGCCACGCACCAGATTGTCCAGCGCCTTCTGGATTTCCTTTTCGGTGGTGGTATCGACCGACGAGGTCGCTTCGTCCAGGATCAGGATGCGCGGATCGATCAGCAACGCGCGGGCGATCGAGATGCGCTGGCGCTCGCCGCCCGACAGGGCCTGGCCGCGCTCGCCCACCAGCGAGTCGTAGCCGTGCGGCAGGCGCAGGATGAACTCGTGGGCGTGCGCGGCACGGGCCGCGGCCACGATCTCGTCGCGCGTGGCCTCCGGCTTGCCGTAGGCGATGTTCTCGGCAATGGTGCCGAAGAACAGGAAAGGCTCTTGCAGCACCAGGCCGATATTGCGGCGGTAGTCGGAAACACGCACCGAGCGGATATCCGCGCCGTCCACCAGGATGGCGCCCTCGGACACGTCGTAGAAGCGGCAGATCAGGTTGATCAGCGTGCTCTTGCCCGAGCCGCTGTGGCCCACCAGGCCGATCATTTCACCCGGGGCGATGGTCAGGTCCAGGCCGCGGATGACCTGGCGGTTGCCGTAGCGAAAACCCACGTCGCGCAGTTCGATGCGGCCGTTGATGTGCGGCAGCTTGGCGGGATTCTGCGGTTCCGGCACGCTGGACACGTGGTCCAGGATGTCGAAGATGCGCTTGGCGCCGGCGGCGGCCTTCTGGGTCACCGAGACGATGCGGCTCATGGAATCCAGGCGCGTGTAGAAGCGCCCGATGTACGCCAGGAAGGCCGCCAGCACACCCACCGTGATCTGCTTTTGCGAGACCTGCCAGATACCGAAGATCCAGACCACCAGCAGGCCCACTTCGGTCAGCAAGGTCACGGTCGGAGAGAACAGCGACCAGGTCGTGTTCACCCGGTCGTTGACTTCCAGATTGCGGTTGTTGGCTTCGCGGAAACGCGCCACTTCGCGCTTTTCCTGGGCAAAGGCCTTGACCACGCGGATGCCGGGAATGGTATCGGCCAGCACGTTGGTGATTTCGGACCAGATGCGGTCGACCTTCTCGAAGCCGTGGCGCAGGCGGTCGCGCACCGAGTGGATCATCCAGATGATGAACGGCAGCGGCACCAGCGTGACCAGCGCCAGCCACGGATTGATCGAGAACAGGATCACCGCGGTCATGACGATCATCAGGATGTCATTGGCGAAATCCAGCAGGTGCAGCGACAGGAACACGCAGATGCGGTCGGTTTCGCTGCCGATGCGCGAGATCAGGTCGCCGGTGCGCTTGCCGCCGAAGTATTCCAGCGACAGTTGCTGCAGGTGTTCATAGGTGGTGGTGCGCAGGTCGGCGCCGATGCGCTCGCTGACCCAGGCCAGGATGTAGGTGCGGGCCCACCCCAGCCCCCATGCCAGGAAGGCGGACCCCAGCAGCCCGCCCAGATACAGGCGGACCTTGCCGTAATCGATGGGCGCGCCGTTCTGGAACGGGATCAGCACGTCGTCCATCAGTGGCATGGTCAGGTAAGGCGGCACCAGCGTCGCGGCGGTGCCCAGCAGCGTCAGCAGGAAGCCGGCCAGCAGGGGCAAGCGGTACGGGCGGGCAAAGCGCCACAAGCGCAGCAGCGCCCAGGTCGAGGACGGCGCCGCCTGCTCCTGGTTGCAGGTCGGGCATTCGTCTTGCCCGGCGGGAATGGCGTTGTTGCAGATGGTGCACTGCCGCTCGGCGGCCTCGTCCGAGGGCTGGCCGGACAGGCGGATGGCCTGCTGCGCCTCGAACTGGCCCAGCAGCCGCAGGGCCGCCGGATTGCGCGCCAGCGTGAAACGCCAGATACCCAGGCGCGCGGTGTCGTCGTGCAGCTCGAGCACGGCGGCGCCGGCATGGTCCGAAAGATTAAGGGACAGTTGAGGACCAAAAGCCCAGGAATCCCAGCCGGTATCGGCCGGATTGCGGGCAATCAGCCGGCGGTCGGTGACCGCCAGCAGGCCCGGCTGGAACTTCAGGCGCTGGTCCAGGTCTATTTCAACCGAGGCCAGCAAGGTTTCGCCCGGCGCCAGTTCAGCGCGTAATTCGTCCCGCCAACGGGCAGGAAACGCATCGGCAGGGCCGGAAAGCAGGTGTGGTTTTTTCATTAGAACGCATACCGGGCCAGGACTCTGCCCTACAAGGCGGCGACCGTTCCCAACACCGGGCTGAAAACGTGTCCCTTCCTTACAACACAACGAGTTCACGCCTTTGAAGGCGTCGTATAGTATCAGCCGATTTTTCTAATTAGGAATATCTGGGATCCCCCACTCGTTGGCATTATTCTTAAGGCGCAACCCCAATAAATTCGCGGTCTTGCATAGGGGCGTCCGCGCGTGCCAACCTGCTTCTCAAGTAAATTAAAACATGAAAAAGAAAGACATTGAATTTCTCGATGTCGTGGCTTTGCGCGGCCCGAACATTTGGACGTACCGTCCGGTCCTTGAAGCGTGGGTGGATATCGGCGAACTGGAGGACTACCCCTCCAACACGATCCCCGGCTTCTACGAGCGCCTGACCGCATGGCTGCCGACCCTGATCGAGCACCGCTGCAGCCCGGGTGTGCGAGGCGGCTTCCTGGCCCGCCTGAAAGAAGGCACCTGGCCCGGCCACATTCTTGAGCATGTCACGCTCGAACTGCAGAACCTGGCCGGCTTGCGCGGCGGTTTCGGCAAGGCGCGCGAAACCTCCACCCGCGGCGTCTACAAAGTGGTCGTGCGCGCCTGGCAGGAACAAGTCACCCGCACCGCCCTGAACGAGGCCCGCGACCTGGTCATGGCCGCCATCGAAGACCGCCCGTTCGACGTCGACGCCACCGTGGCCCGCCTGCGCCGCCTGGTCGACCGCCATTGCCTGGGCCCCAGCACCGCCTGCATCGTCGATGCCGCCGACGACCGCGACATTCCCTATATCCGCCTGTTCGAGGGCAACCTCGTGCAATTCGGTTATGGCGCGCGCCAACGCCGCATCTGGACGGCCGAAACCGACCGCACCAGCGCCATCGCCGAAGGCATCTCGCGCGACAAGGACCTGACCAAGGAATTGCTCTCGACCTGCGGCGTCCCCGTGCCCGAAGGCCGCCTGGTCGACAGCGAAGACGATGCCTGGTCGGCTGCCGAAGACATCGGCCTGCCGGTCGTGGTCAAGCCCTATGACGGCAACCACGGCCGTGGAGTGTTCACCAACCTGACCACGCGCGAAGAAGTCGTGTCCGCCTACCGCGTCGCGGTGGACGAAGGCAGCGGCGTCATCGTCGAACGCTTCGTGCTGGGCAACGAGCACCGCCTGCTGGTGGTGGGCAACCGCATGGTAGCCGCCGCCGCCGGCGAACCCGCCTGGGTCACCGGCGACGGCAAGTCCACCATCACCGAGCTGATCGACAACCAGATCAATACCGACCCGCGCCGCGGCCGCACCGAGAACCACCCGCTGAATCCGGTGCGCCTGGATTCGGCCGCGCAGCTTGAAATCGCCCGCCAGGGCCTGTCCGAAGACAGCGTGCCGGCCGATGGCCAGCACGTGCTGGTGCAGCGCAGCGGCAACGTCGCCTTCGACGTGACCGACCGCGTGCACCCCAGCATCGCCGCCACCGTCACCCTGGCCGCCCGCATCGTGGGCCTGGACATCGCCGGGGTCGACCTGGTCGCTGAAGACATCTCGCGCCCGCTGGACGAACAGCGCGGCGCCATCGTCGAAGTCAACGCCGGTCCCGGCCTGCTGATGCACCTGAAACCGGCCGACGGCACCCCGCGCCCGGTGGGCCGCGCCATCGTCGACCACCTGTTCCCCGAAGGCGATGCAGGCCGCATCCCCATCGTGGGCGTCACCGGCACCAACGGCAAGACCGTCGTCGCCCGCCTGGTGGCCCGCCTGCTGCACCTGTCGGGCAAGCGCACCGGCCTGGCCTGCAGCGAAGGGCTCTACCTTGACCGCCGCCTGGTGCAAAAGGGCGACCGCGCCGATTTCGCCTCGGGCACGCGCCTCTTGATGAATCGCAACGTGGACGCCGCCGTCATCGAGAACGACAGCGGCGTGATCCTCGGCCAAGGCCTGGCCTACGACCGCTGCCAGGTCGGCGTGGTCACCAACATCGACGACGCCGATCACCTCGGCGACTTCGACATCAACGAAACGGAACGCATGTTCAATGTGTTCCGCACCCAGGTCGACGTCGTGCTGCCCACCGGCACCGCGGTGCTCAACGCGCGCGACCCCCGCGTGGTCGAAATGGCCGAGCTGTGCGACGGCGCCGTGATCTTCTTCGGCATCGATCCCGCCCTGCCCGCCATCGCCGCCCACCTGCAACAGGACGGCCGCGCGGTATACGTGCGCGACGGCGCCATCGTGCTGGCGCAAGGCGCCCGCGAAGAACGCCTGGCCGCCGTGGCCGCGATTCCCCTGACTCATGGCGGCCGCGTGGCCTTCCAGGTCGAGAACGTGCTGGCCGCCGTGGGCTCCGCCTGGGCGCTGGACATCCCCGTGGAACTCATCCGCGCGGGCATCGAGACCTTCGACATCGACCAGGCCGATGCGCCCTGGCAATTCACTCTGTTCGAACGCAACGGCAGCACCGTGGTGGTGGACGACGTGCACAACGCGTCCGCCCTGCGCCCGCTGATCGCGGCCATCGACCAGTTCCCGTCGACCACCCGCGCCGCCGTCTATTCGGCCGGCGCCGACCGCCGCGACGCCGACCTGATCGAACAAGGCCGCCTGCTGGGCGACGCCTTCGACCGCGTCGTGCTCTACGACGACGCCACGGTCGCCAGCAAGCGCCCGGCCGGCCAGGCGCGCGCGTTGCTGCGCCAGGGTCTGGAACAAGGCAGCCGCGTCAAGCAGATCCTGGACGAACCCGACCACGGCCGGGCCATCGAAAGCCAGCTGGACGGCATCGCCGCGGGCGATTTCGTCCTGCTGCAATCCGACGAGGCGTTCTCCGGCCCCACCATCGATCTCGTCCGCCGCTGGATCCAGCAACACTGACATCACTGTGCGCGCCCCGGCTCAGGCCGCGGCGCGCGTAAGCTAGACAGGAATACCTGCCATGGAAGTTTCCCGTATCCGAGCACTGCGCGGCCCCAATCTGTGGAGCAAGAACACCGCGATCGAGGCCATCGTTTCCTGCGCCGACGCCGAATGCTCCATCGATAACCTGCCCGACTTCGAAGCCCGTCTGCGCGCGCGCCTGCCGCAAACCGGCCTGCTGCGCCCAGAAGGCCACCAAGGCGCGGTATCGATCGCCCACGTGCTGCAGATCGTCGCGCTGACGCTGCAAGCCTATGCCGGCTGCCCGGTCACGTTCGGCCGTACCTCGTCCACCATCGAGCCAGGCGTGTTCCAGGTCGTGGTGGAATACAGCGAAGAAGAAGTCGGCCGGCTGGCCATGGACCTGGCGCAGGCACTGGTGCGTGCCGCCCTGGACGACACCCCGTTCGACCTGGCCGACGCCCTCAAGCGCCTGCGCGAACTGGACGAAGACGTGCGCCTGGGCCCCAGCACCGGCTCCATCGTCAACGCCGCCACCGCCCGCAACATTCCCTATCGCCGCCTGACCCAGGGCAGCATGGTGCAGTTCGGTTGGGGCAGCAAGCAGCGCCGCATCCAGGCCGCCGAAACCGACCTGACCAGCGCCATTTCCGAATCCATCGCGCAAGACAAGGACCTGACCAAGATGCTGCTGGACGCCGCCGGCGTGCCAGTCCCGCTTGGCCGCTCGGTCACCACCGCCGAAGACGCCTGGGCCGCAGCCCAGGAACTGGGCGGCCCGGTGGTGGTCAAGCCGCGCGACGGCAGCCAGGGCCGCGGCGTGGCCGTCAACATCGAAACGCGCGAGCGCGTGATCCAGGCCTTCGAGGTTGCCGAGGAAATCAGTTCCGAGGTCATCGTCGAACGCTACATTCCCGGCCACGACTTCCGCCTGCTGGTGGTGGGCGGCGCACTGGTGGCGGCCTCGCGCCGCGACCCGCCCCAGGTCACCGGCGACGGCGTGCAGACCATCCGCCAACTGGTGGACCAGGTCAACGCCGACCCCTTGCGCGGCGACGGCCACGCCACCTCGCTGACCAAGATCCGCTTTGACGACATTGCGCTGGCCACGCTGAAAAAGCAGGGCTTCGACGCCGACTCGGTGCCGCCGCCCGGCACCCTGATCTTCCTGCGCAACAACGCCAACCTCAGCACCGGCGGCTCGGCCACCGACGTCACCGACGAAGTGCATCCGGAAATGGCGGCGCGCGCGGTATCCGCAGCCCGAATGATCGGCCTGGACATCTGCGGCGTGGACGTCGTCGCCGAAAGCGTGCACTACCCGCTCGAAGAACAGAACGGCGGCGTGGTCGAAGTGAACGCGGCTCCCGGCCTGCGCATGCACCTGAACCCCTCGTTCGGCAAGGGCCGCGCGGTGGGCGAAGCCATCATCGCCAACATGTACGCGGACGGCGACGACGGCCGTATTCCCGTGGTGGCCGTTGCCGGCACCAACGGCAAGACCACCACCGTACGCCTGACGGCGCACATCCTGGGCGTGGCCGGCAATCGCGTCGGCATGACCAATTCCGACGGCGTCTACGTCGACAACCTGCGCATCGATACCGGCGACTGCAGCGGCCCGCGCAGCGCCCGCAGCGTGCTGATGCACCCGGACGTCGACGCCGCCGTGTTCGAAACGGCGCGCGGCGGCATCCTGCGCGAAGGCCTGGCGTTCGACCGCTGCAACGTGTCCATCGTCACCAACATCGGCATGGGCGACCACCTGGGGCTGGGCTACATCAGCACGGTCGAGGACCTGGCCGTGGTCAAGCGCGTGATCGTGCAGCACGTGCACCCCAGCGGCACGGCGGTGCTCAACGCCGCCGACCCCATCGTGGCCGACATGGCCGCCAGCTGCCCCGGGTCCATCACCTACTTCGCCGAAGACCGCAACCACCCCGTCATGGCGACGCACCGAGCCCAGGGCCTGCGCGTGGTCTACCGCGATGGCGATGCCATCGTGGCGGCGCAAGGCAGCGAGGAAACCCGCTTCCCGCTGGCCGAGATTCCGCTGACCCGCAACGGCACCATCACGTTCCAGGTCGAGAACACCATGGCCTCGATTGCGGCCGCCTGGGCGCTGAACCTGGACTGGGACATCATCCGCCGCGGCCTGGCGACCTTCATCAACGACGCCCAGACCGCGCCCGGCCGCTTCAACGTGTTCGACTATCGCGGCGCCACCGTGATCGCCGACTACGGCCACAACCCGGACGCCATCCTGGCGCTGGTGCGCGCGGTCGATGCCATGCCGGCGAAGCGCCGTTCGGTGGTGATCAGCGGCGCAGGCGACCGCCGCGACGAAGACATCCGGATGCAGACCGAGATCCTGGGCGCAGCCTTCGACGATGTGCTGCTCTACCAGGACCAATGCCAACGCGGCCGCGAAGACGGCGAGGTGCTGGCCCTGCTGCAGCAAGGCCTGGTGGGCGCCAGCCGCACCCGCCACATCGAAGAGATCCACGGCGAGTTCCTGGCGATCGACACGGCCCTGGCCCGGCTGGGCGCAGGTGACCTGTGCCTGATCCTGGTGGACCAGGTCGAGGAAGCGCTGGACCACATCGCCCGCCGCATCAAGGAAGCCTGACGGAAAGCCTGGTTCCGCCCGGCAAGGCCGGGGCAAGCAAACGAACGGGGCGCCCTTGGGCGCCCCGTTCTCATTGGCATGGCCGCGCGGCTCGCCGCCGCACGATGCCGCGCTAGCTGGTGGCGTGGACCAAGGGCGCCTCGGCCTGATACCGGTCCGTGACGTGCGTGCACCCCAGCGTCGCCCATGCGGCCAGCGTGAATAACACCGCGCGGCAGAATCGTTGCGTCATGCCTGTTCCCTCCTGAGTTGAATGCCGTCGCTTGCGTGGCCCGAGGCCTCGCACAAGCGGCCAGGACCGACTATACCGGCGCCTCACCGCCACGGCCAGCACGCGCAAAAAGCACCCCAAAATCGCGCATTTTCCCGTTACTTGCCCTGCTCAAAACAGGACAATACGTTGCTCAACTGTAACTCCCTCTCTGCGTACGGCCTGCCCGAATCCCGTCACGCAACCCATGCTTTGCCCCGTCCCCGGCCGTTACATTTACCCACAGCGTCCTTTGACAGGCCGCGAGAGGCACCTGTACCTTGAACCCAAGCTGATCAGTGTCCAACTCACCCGCGACTGCCAGGTTTATCGGCCATAAACCCACGCAGCCGCCACTACGAAGAGAGGTCACCATGAATAACGACATCATCGCTGGCAAGTGGAAGCAGCTGTCCGGTAAGGCCAAGGCCGCCTGGGGTGAACTCACCGACGACGAGCTGACCCGTACGGAAGGCAACGCCGAACGCCTCGCTGGCCTGATCCAGGAGCGCTACGGCAAGACCAAGGAACAGGCCGAGAAGGACGTGCGCGATTTCTTCGATCGCAATCGTTGATCCCTCGCCACCCAGGAGAAGCTGACATGTTGCACTACGCCGTTGTTTTCTTCGTGATTGCGATCATCGCGGCCGTCCTGGGCTTCGGCGGCATCGCCGCCGGCGCCGCAGGGATCGCCAAGATCCTGTTCTTCGTCTTCCTGGTTCTGGCGCTGCTGTCCATTCTGGGCGGCGCATTCAGGAAGAAATAGAGCCATCGCACCCAAAGATTTTCCGCTAGCCGTTGCGTACCACCGAACGCGCTGAAACCCCTACACAAGGAGCATAACTATGGAATTCCGCAAGCTGATCGCCGCCGCCGCACTGGGTACGGGCGCTGTCTTCACTTCCATGGCCTTTGCCGCCAATGACGGCAAGCCCAAGCAATCCGTGGGCGAATACGCGTCCGACGCGACCGTGACCACCAAGGTCAAGGCAGCCTTCGTCGCCGACAAGCAGTTGAGCGCCTTGGACATCGCCGTGGAGACCACCGACGGCGTGGCCAAGCTGACCGGTACCGTCGGCACCTCCGCCGAAGCCGATCACGCCGCCACCGTGGCCCGCGGGGTCGAAGGGGTCAAGCAGGTCATGAACAACATCAAGGTCGACCCGGCCAAGAACAAGAAGTAAGCGCCGTCACCTTGACGTAACCTCCGCGGCGCCTGCGTGCAAACGC